>NZ_CAPF01000062.1:0-11974 GCF_000321165.1 Enorma timonensis | reverse complement strand
TTTCGCGTTGTTTGTTCTATTCGGGGTGCTTGAAGGGGAGGGAAGACCATGCTCGAGGTACGGAATGCTCGCGTTCTGCTCGAAGACGCGGCTCCCGCCCTGTGTGATGTCTCGTGTCACATCGCCCCCGGAGAGCTCGTGGCGTTCATCGGGGCGAACGGGTCGGGCAAGAGCACGCTCGCGCGCCTCATGTGCGCCGCTCAAGCGCCCTCTGAGGGCGCGGTCGTAGTCGATGGTATCTCGTCTGCGGATAGAGGGGGAGAGGAGCGCGTACGGCGGCTCGTCGGCCGCGTGGGGCAGGCCCCCGCCGACCAGGTCATCTCGACCGTCGTCGCGGACGAGGTCGCGTTCGGCCTCGTGAACCTTGGCCTTGACGAACCCGAAATCGAGGAGCGCAGCGCGCGGGCGCTTGCCGCCGTGGGTCTTGAGGGTTTCGAGGCGCGCGCGGTGGAGAGCCTATCCGGTGGCGAGCAGCAGCGCCTCATCCTGGCTGCGGTGCTCGCCATGGAGCCCTCGTACCTCGTGCTCGACGAACCCACCTCGCAGCTCGATAGCGCGGCGCGGGCGTCCTTCCGGTCGCTCGTGCGTGATGTGGCGCGTGCGGGCACCGGCGTGGCGCTCATCACGCACGATCCCCTCGAGGCGCTCATGTGCGACCGCGTGTATTGCCTCGATGCCGGGGGCATCGCCTGGGAGGCGACACCGCGCGAGCTGCTCGAGGCGGGCGACGGCAGGCTCGCCGAGGTGCTGCCGCCCTCCACCTATGTAGATGCGCTGCGCGCGGTCGTCGCGCATGGCTACGATCCTGCGCAGGGCATCGAGCCCGATGCGGTGGCATCGTGGCTCGCGGAGCAGCTGGAGGCGGGGGCGCTTGATGCCCGGAGCGTTGCCGAGGCGGCGCAGGCGACTCGTAGCGGGCCGCGGGCGGACGCGTCGCGTGATGTCGATGACGACGCGCACGAAGGACTGAGCGCTCGGGATGTGCGCGCCTCGCGCGGCGGCAGCGAGGTGCTGCACGGCGTCTCGCTTGACATCCCCGCGGGGAAGGTTGTGCTCGTCGCGGGTGCCTCGGGCGCCGGCAAGACGACGCTCGCCTGCACCATCGCGGGGCTCACCGCGCCGGATGCAGGCGATGTCGCGCTCGCGGGGCAGCCGGTCACGGCGGGCGCGGTGGGCGTCGCGTTCCAAGATCCCGAGGCGCAGCTCTTCTTGGAGTCGGTCGCGGAGGAGTTCGCCTTCGCCCCGCGGAACCTCGGCTTCTCGGAGGAGCGCACCGCGGCCGCGGTGGAGCGGGTCGCCCGCATGCTCGACGTGGACGAGCTCCTCGATCGCGACCCCTTCGCGCTCTCGGGCGGGCAGGCGCGCCGGGTGGCGCTCGGCGGCATCCTCACGGCCGAGCCGCGCGCCCTTGTGCTCGACGAGCCGAGCGCGGGGCTCGATGCGGCGGGCCGCGCCGCCCTGCATGGCCTCGTGCGCTCGCTTGCGCGCGACGGGATGCCCATCATGGTGGTCAGCCACGACCTCGAGGAATGGCTGGCAGATGCGGACCGTGTGGCGCTCATGCGCGCGGGCGCGATCGCGTGGGCGGGCACCCCGGAGGAGCTCGACGTCGCGGCGTTCGAGCGCTCCGGCATCGAACCCCCGGAAACCATGCAGCTCCGGCATGCGGTCGATGCGCTGCTGGCGGCGGGGGAGCCGGCGGCGCAGCAGGCACAAGGGGTCGTGCGCCGACCCGTCGCGCCCGCATCCAAGGCTGCGCAAACCCCCGCGATGCCGCTCGCATCGATCGACGCACGGGTGAAGGTGCTCCTGTTTCTCGCCGCGGCCGTGGCGGTGTTCCTCGCGCCCGCGCCCTGGGCGCTGCTCGCGTGGCTCGCCCTCGCCCTCGTGTCGCTCAGGGCGGCCGGTGTGCGGGCACGGGCGGCCGCGCGGTCGCTCCGGGCGCTGCTCGTCCTGTTCGTGCTCGTGATCTTGGCGAACGTCATCTCGCTCGATGGCAGCGCCGACATCATGCTCGCGGCCCCGTTCGGCATCAGCGTCGCGGGCGCGATGCGGGCGGGGCTTGCCATGGCGCGCATCATCGTGCTCGCGTGCCTCGCGCTCGCCGTGGGCGCATCCACGACGCCCACGGAGCTCGCCGATGCCTTCGTCCGCCTCATGGCGCCGCTCGGGCGCGCGGGCGTGCCGGTGGGCGACATCGGCCTCGCGCTCTCGATGGCGCTCCGGCTCATCCCGCTCGTCAGCCGGGAGGCGGAACGCATCCAGCGGGCTCAGGCGGCGCGCGGCGTGTCGTTCGCGGGCGGCGCGCTCGGGCGCGTGCGCGCATGGGGCACGGTCATCACGCCGCTCGTCGTGGGGCTCTTCCGCAGGGCGGACCGCATCGCGGAATCCATGGACGCGCGCGGGTTCGAGCCGCACGCGCGCCGCTCCCGCCCGCGCCCGCTCGCGGCGCGCGACCGGTTCGCGCTCATCGGGGGGCTAGGCACGATGGCGGCTATCGTGGTAGCGTCTCATCTATGGTAGGAAGGATGGAGCCGATACCTCGGTTCCCCGGCTGGTAAGGGAAGATGGCATGGACGAGACGGCGGCCAGCGCGGGACGCGCGGCGACCATCGTGCTTCGGCTCGCATATTCGGGCGGTGCGTACAGCGGGTTCGCGGAGCAGCCCCAGGAGGGGGTGCGCACGGTCGCGGGCGAGCTTCGGCGCGCGCTCGAGGTCTTCCTGCGCCGCCCCGTGGAGCTCACCTGCGCGGGGCGCACGGACGCCGGCGTGCACGCGCTCAGCCAGTATGTGAGCTTCCCGGCCGCGGGCGATGAGCTCGAGATCCCCGCACGGCGCTGGCTGCGCGCCATGGATGCGCTCCTGCCGCGGGACATCGCCGTCCAGGAGGTCTTCCACGCGGCGGAGGGCTTCTCCGCCCGCTTCGACGCCTGCGCGCGCACCTACATCTACCGCATCGCGGACCGCCCGAACCGCCCCGTGCTCACGCGCGACCACGTGTGGTGGCAGCGCATGCCGCTCGACGATGCCGCGATGGCGCGCGCCGCCCGGGCGCTCGTGGGCGAGCATGACTTCAAGAGCTTCTGCAAGGCGTCGTCGGCCGAGGGGAAGCCCACGTGCCGCAACGTCATGGCGGTGGGCTTCGAGCGCGGGTGCGAGCTCGGCGAGGAGGTGCTCGCGTTCACCATCACCGGCAACGCGTTTTTGCATTCGATGGTGCGCACCATCGTGGGGACGCTCGTCGAGGTGGGCGCGCACCGTCGGGACGAGGCATGGGTGGCGGACGCCCTCGCCGCCTGCGACCGCGCGGCGGCAGGTCCCACGGCTCCCGCGTGCGGCCTCGTGTTCGCCGATGTCGCCTACCCGGAGGGCGTGCTCACGCCCCTCGCGTGACCGCACGCGGCGGGCGAGCATGTGCCCGCCGTCTGCCCGCGCCCCCGCACGATGCCGCCATGTTGTGCTGGGAAGATGCAGAACATTTGAACAAGACGTGCAGCCCCATCCCCTGAAATCGAGGGAAAAGCGCGGGTGCTACCATGTAGCCAAGTGACGCTTGCGAGAAGCGAGAGGGGGCTGGGCACATGGCGCTCCATGCCGTGCGGAAGCCGTTTGCGACGGTCGTGCTCGTCGTGCGCGATGCCGAGCGGCGCATCGTCCGTTCCCTCGAGAGCGCGCTCAACCAGTCCTCCGGCAGCGTCCAGGTGGTCGTGAGCGACTGCGGCTCGCGCGACCGCACAGTCGCCATGTGCCGGAGCATCGCGGAACGCGACATCCGCGTCGACGTGATCGAGAACGGCGAGGTGGACTACGCCCAGGCGTTCGATGCTGCCCTGGAGCAGGCGCGCGGCGACTACATCCTGGCCATGGCGCAAGACGATTGGCTCGCTCCCGGCGCCCTCGCGGCGCTCGAGCGCGCGGTCAAGGCGCACGACCTCGAGCTCGCCATCATGGCGCTCTCCGTCGACGAGCCGATGGGCTCGGGCGGGCATGCCTCGCATGTGCTCCGCTTCTCCGTCGAGCCCACCACCGATGCCGAGGCTTTCCGCGACGAGGTGCCGCTCTTCATGAACGAGGGCATCCTGGGCTTCGTGCGGGGCAAACTCTTCGAGCGCGCGCGCATCGAGGGGCTGGGGATGCGCATGGGGCTCTTGGGAAGCCAGACGGCTTTCATGGCGGCGTATATCGAGGACGTCGAGCGCGTGGCGCGGTCGAGAGCGCCCTATACCATATGGACCCCCGCCTTGCGGGCATCGATGCCGAGGTGTACCGGATGCATGAGCGCGACCATGAATGCATGCTGCAGCTCGCCGCCGCATGGCACCGGGAGCATGACGAGGCGCTCATGCGCGCCATCCATCAGCTGCATATGCGGCAGATCATCGTGAGCATCGAGCGCGTGTACGCGCAGCACGGCATCTCGTCCATCGAGCGCACCGAGCGCGTGCGCGACATCGTCACGGCGCCGAGCACGCGCGAGACGGTCGCCGCCCTGGGGCGGCAAGGGCGCACCCTCGGCTTCATGTATGCCTTGATCGCGCGGAAGAATATCCTGGGATGCTGCCTGAGCGCCCGCTTCGCGCAGCTCGCCCGCATATCGCGGCTGCCCATCGGCCGCAGTCCTTTCGACCTCGTTGCCTGCGTGTGATGCGGCGCGCGCCCGGCTCGCGGCGCGCAGTTTTTCATATTCTGCATAGAGTATGCTTCCAAATGATTACATTTCCGCAGTTCTCTGCAGATTTCAGTAAACTATCGCTATGCATACCACGTTTTGTCGAAGGATGGGCGCATATGGCAAAGAAGCGCAGCAACCGGCAGGAAGCGATCCGCGAGATCGTCCGCAACAAGGACGTCCGCACGCAGCGCATGCTCGTCGATGAACTCAAGGCATATGGATTCGATTGCACGCAAGCCACCATCTCGCGCGATATCGCCGATATGGGGCTGCGCAAGCTGCCCGAGGGCGTCTACGTGCTCGCGGAGGACCTGCATCTGCAGCGCATGGTGTCCGAGCTCGTGGTGGAAGTGGTGCGCACGGGCAACCAGGTGCTCGTGAAGGCGCAGCCCGGCACCGCCTCGGGCATCGCCGCCGCCATCGACGCCGCTGAGCTCCCCGCCGTGCTCGGCTCGCTCGCGGGCAACGACACGATTCTCGTCATCACGCGCACGGAGGAGGACGGCGAGCGCTTCGAGAGCCTCATGTCGAAGCTCTGCGGTTCGCGCCGGTAGGGGTCGGGGCCCCTCCGCGGGCGGGTTCTCGCGGGCGCGCGGCTTGCTGCATCTGCATCTTCGTACGAAAACGCCCGGGTACCGCATCGCTGCGATACCCGGGCGTTCGTGAGACATTGGGTGAGACATTGGGGACGGGTTCGTTTGACTCACCGAGTCATTTGAACCCGTCCCTATTGACTCGGTGAGTCATTTGAACCCGTCCCCATTGACTCAGGCGGCGGGTTCGGGATCCGTTGTCGTGGGCGGTGTGGGATCCGTCGTCGTAGGCGGGGTGGGGTCTGTCGTCGCAGGCGGCTCCTCCGGCTCGGGATCCGGCTCGGGCTCGCTCGTTGTGGGGCTCGTCGGGCTTGAGGGCGAGCTCGGTGACGTGGTGGTCGGCGCTTCCTCTTCCTCGGTTTCGGGCGTCTCGGCCGTGGTCGCGCTGCCGCCGGTGAGCGGCTTGCCGTCGACCTCCCAGTACGAGTCGGCGCGGTAGGAGGGCGTGGTGCCGGTGGGGAACTCCTCGCGCTCCACGCCGTCGAGGATGGTGTTGAAGAAGTTGCGCGCGATGGGCTGCGGCAGGTCGCTCGTCGAGGCGGTGCGGCCGCCGATGTAGATCGTGTTCGAGCCGCCGGCCGTGAAGCCCGTCCACACGGCGACGCTGTACTGCGGGGTGTAGCCGCAGAACCACAGGTCGCCGTAGTTCTCGGTCGTTCCCGTCTTGCCGGCGAAGGGCTGGTTCACCGAGAGCTGCGCGGTCATGGCGGTGCCGTTGGAGACGACGCCCTCGAGGATGTCGGTCACCACCTCGGCCTCGCCCGTCTCGAGCACGCGCTCGGGCTCGTCCTTATGCTCGTAGATGACCTCGCCGTCGCGGTTCGTGATCTTGGTGATGGCGATGGCGTCGCGGTGCATGCCGCCGGAGGCGAACGTCGAGAACGCCTCGGCCATCTGCAGGGTGGAGAGCTCCTCCGTGCCCAGCGTGAGCGAGGAGTTGGGATCCATGTCGTTATCGATGCCGAGTTCGTGGCACATGTCGATGACGTTCTGGACGCCCACGGCCTTCGCGATCTGCACGTAGCCCGTGTTCGATGAGAGCTCCGTGGCGCGAGCGAGCGAGATGTAGCCGTACTGGGCGTTGCCGATGTTCTGCACGGTGTACGTGCCGTCGTCGAAGGTCTGCGGCGAGTTGCAGTTGATGATGATGTTGGGGTTCATGCCCTCGTGGATGGCCGTGGCGAGCGTGAACGCCTTGAAGGAGGAGCCCGTCTGGCGCTGGGTGATCGCGTGGTTGGTGTGCTCGCTGTCGGCGTAGTAGTCGCGTCCGCCCACCATGCCCACGATGGCGCCGGTCTTGTTGTCGATGACGGTCATGCCGGCCTGGAGGTTCTCGACGCCCACCGCGTCGAGCTGGTCGATCACCGCCGCCTCGGCGGCCGCCTGGACATCGGGCTTGATGGTCGTCTGCACCGTGAGGCCGCCCGAGAAGATCTGGTTGTAGTCGAACTCGTTGGAGAGCAGGTTGCGCACGTAGTCGACGAAGTACGGGTAGTTGTAGATGTCGACGCCCGTGCCGGAGGTCTCGGAGAGGTTGAGCACGATGGGCTCGGCCTGGGCGGCGTCATGCTCCTCCTGGGTGATGTAGCCGTTCGAGAGCATGCGGTCGAGCACCGTGTTGCGGCGGCTCAGGGCGTAGTCGGGGTTGACGGTGGGGTCGTACTGCGACGGGGCGTTCGGCAGGCCCACGAGCAGCGCCGCCTCGGCGAGGGTGAGGTCCTTGGCGCTCTTGGAGAAGTAGACGTTCGAGGCCGCCTCGATGCCGTAGGCGCCGTGGCCGTAGTAGATGACGTTGAGGTACATGTTGAGGATCTCGTCTTTGGAGTAGATCTCCTCCATCTTCACGGCGAGGTAGATCTCGCGCACCTTGCGCTCGAGCGTGACATCGAACTGCTCGTCCGAGAGGATCGTGTTGCGCACGAGCTGCTGGGTGATGGTCGAGGCGCCCTCGGAGCCGCCGGTGAGCTGCACCGCGACGGCGCGCAGGATGCCCACCGGGTCGAAGCCGCCGTGCTCGTAGTAGCGCTCGTCCTCGGTGGCGACCGTGCCGTCGACGACGTACTTCGAGATCTGGTCGAGGCTGACCGTCGTGCGGTTCTGCGTGTAGAAGCTCGCGATCTTGTTGCCGTCGGCGTCCAAGATCGTCGTGGGCTCGCTCGAAAGGTACAGGTCCGTATCGGTGTAGTCGGGAAGGTCCTGGAGCCAGGTATCCACGACGCCGATCATGCCGACACCGAAGGCGACGCCCGCGAGGAGCATGAAGCCGAAGAACGAACCGATGATGATGGGCGCAATGTGCGTTTTCGCGCGGAACCGGCGTTGCCGCTGGCGAGGACCCATATCGACCTCCTGAAGGTTTCGACGCCGCGCATCGCGGCGGGGCGCCGCGGGCGGATGCTCGTCATACATACACTTCACCACATTACCGCAACAACGCCGCCCGAGGTCTTGGGTATGCTTATCGAAGGCAAATTTCAGACCGATTGCATACCGTTGGCGGGCTTTGACGGGTGCGCGGCCGCAAGCGCCCCTCGGCGAGGCGTCCGGGGCGCCGATCGAAAGGTGGGACATGGAGCACGGGTTCACGGGCGCAGCGGAGCGCGCCGCCGTCCCGGGGGCGGGCGCAGGGGAGCGCCGGCAGGCCGGTCGGCACCTGCGCCGCGCGCCGCGCCCGGCAGATCCCATCGCGGTGCTCGCCGTGGGCCTCGCCGTGCTGCTCGCGCTCGCGCTCATCCCCATGGTCGCCATCTCGCGCTACGACCACAGCTACGCCGACGACTGGCACTACGGCGTGGACGCGCACGCCGCGCTCGAGGCGGGCGAGGGGCTCCCTGGCGCGGTCGCGGCCGCCGTCACCGAGGCGGCGGACACCTATAGCTCGTGGCAGGGGACGTACTCGGCCATCGTGCTCATGGCGCTGCAGCCCGGGGTCTTCGGCGAGGGGCTCTACGGGCTCGGCGCGGTGGGCATCATCGCGGCGCTCGTGCTCGCCACGGGCTACGCCGCCTCGGTCGTCGTGCGCGACGTGTGCGGCGCGGGGCGCGCGGAGTGGCTCTGCGTGACCTGCGCGGCGCTGCTGCTGCAGACGCAGCTGCTGCCGAGTCCCGTCGAGGGCTTCTGGTGGTACAACTCCGCCATCTACTACATCTTCTATCATGCGCTTCTGCTCGCGGGCGCCGGTCTTTCCGTGCGCCTCCTGCGCGGGCGGACGCGCCGCGGCGCGCTCACGGGGCCGGGAATGGCGGCGCGGTGCGCGGCGCTCGTGCTCCTCGCCTTCGTGATCGGCGGCGGGAACTACGTGACCGGGCTCGTGGCGGTGGTCGCGCTCGCGGGGGCCGTCGTGGCGGCGCTCGCGCGCGGCAGGCGCTCCGCGTGGCTCCTGGTTCCGGCGCTCGCGGTGCTCGCCGTGGGGTTCGCCTGCTCCATGGCTGCCCCCGGCAACGTCGAGCGCCAGCTGAGCCAGTTCCCGGGCGACAACCTCGGCGTGGTGCTCACGCTCGTGCGCAGCGCTCTCGCGGGCTTCGAGTACGCGCTGCTGTGGACGAACGGCTTCATGGTGCTCGCGCTCGCGCTGCTGCTGCCGGTGTTCGCGCGCATCGCCCGGCGGTCGCGCTGCTCGTTCGCCCTGCCCGGGGTACCCGTGGTCGCGCTCGCGCTGCTCTTCATGGCGAGTTTCGCGCCGACGTTCTTCTCCATGGGCACCGTGGGGCCGGGGCGCGTTCAGAACATCCGCTATGACTTCTTCGTGGCGGCGGTGCTGCTGTGCGCGGGCTGGCTCACCGGCTGGGTGGTGCGGCGCCTGGAGCGGCGGGAGGCGTGTCGGGAAGGGGACGGCGCGACGGCCGCCGGCGCGCGCCCGTTCCCGCGCCGCCGCGCGCTCGCTGCGTACCTCGGCTGCTGCATGCTCGCGCTCGTCATGGCGGTCGCATCGCTCGCCGTCGACGAGCGGCACCGCGACGACCTCGTGTCCATCTCGGCGGCGACCTCGCTCATCTCGGGCGAGGCGCGGGAGTACGACGAGCAGGTGCGGGCGCGCCTCGCGTACCTCGAGGAGAGCGAGGAGGGCTCCGTCGACGTGGCGTACTACACCGCCGCGCCGAAGGTGCTCTTCATGGGCGACATCCGCGACAACATGGATAACTACATCAACTACCGCCTCGCCCAGTGGTACGGGAAGGAGAGCATCATCGGCTACCACGCCGTGCTCTCGTAAGGTGCCGCCGCCCATGCGGCCATCCCGGCGCGCGGGGGAGCGGGCGCATCCAATGCCTCGACCCCGCCCCACGGACGCCGCATCTAGGCTACACTAGAACCATCTGTGACCAGAGCACCGCCCGTCGGGCGAGGGTGCTAGAGATACCAGGAGGGTGAGCTATGCTCCCAGTCGATGAACAGATGCGCATCATCACGTCCGGCACCGCGCAGATCGTCCCGGAGGAGGGGCTGCGCAAGAAGCTCGAGCGCGGTGTGCCGCTCAACATCAAGCTCGGCGTCGACCCCACGAGCCCGGACCTGCACCTGGGGCACGCGGTGCCGCTGCGCAAGATGCGCCAGTTCCAGGACCTCGGCCACAAGGTGACGCTCATCATCGGCAACGGCACGGCGCTCATCGGCGACCCGTCGGGCAAGAACTCCACGCGCCCGCAGCTCAGCTCCGAGCAGATCGAGGCGAACGCCGAGACCTACGTCTCCCAGGCCATGAAGATCTTGGACCCGGAGAAGACCACCATCGTGCACAACGCCGACTGGATCCTCTCGCTCGACCTGAAGGGCTTGCTCGAGCTCTGCAGCAAGTTCACCGTCGCGCGCATCCTGGAGCGCGACGACTTCACCAAGCGCTACCAGAGCCAGACGCCCATCGCGCTCCACGAGTTCCTCTACCCCGTTATGCAGGCCTATGACTCCACGGTCATCAAGGCCGATGTGGAGATGGGCGGCACCGACCAGCTCTTCAACCTGCTCGCCGGCCGCGAGCTCATGGAGAAGATGGGCATGGAGCCGCAGGTGGCGCTCACCATGCCGCTGCTCGAGGGCACGGACGGCGTGCGCAAGATGAGCAAGTCCTACGGCAACTACGTGGGCCTCACCGACGCGCCGGCGGACGCCTTCGGCAAGATCATGTCCATCCCGGACGAGATGATCGGCAAGTACTACCGCCTGGCCTCGACCCTTTCCGTGGACGAGGTGGACGCGATCGACGCGGCGCTGGCCGACGGCTCGGCCGACCCGTACGAGCTCAAGCGCGCGCTCGCGGTGAACATCGTGGACGCCTACCACGGTGCCGGCGCGGGCGAGGAGGCGAAGGCCGCGTTCGACCGCGTGTTCAAGCAGGACGAGCTGCCCGAGGACATCGCCGAGGTGCACGTGGACCTCACGCCGAACGCCGAGGGCCTCGTGTACCTCGCCGGCGTGCTCAAGGAGGCCGGGCTCGCCCCGAGCGCGGGCGAGGCGCGCCGCCTCATCGACGGCGGCGGCGTGAAGATCGACCAGCAGCCCGTGGCGCCGAAGAGCTACAACGTCGACCCCGCGCTGCTCCATGCGGGCACGGTGCTGCAGGTGGGGAAGCGCAAGTTCGCGCGCCTGGCCTAGCGGCGTGGCGGGCCGCGTGCTGGCGAGGATCGAGAAGGGTGTCTGAGATGTCGGAGGCTGCGATGGGGGATTCCGCGGTGCGGCTGTGCGTGGTGGTGCCGTGCTACAACGAGGAGGAGGTGCTGCCCGAGACCGCGCGGCGGCTCGCGGCGAAGCTCTCGAGCCTGGTGGAGCGGGGCGCCATCGCGCCGAGCAGCCGCGTGCTCTTCGTGAACGATGGCAGCCGCGACGCGACCTGGGCGCTCATCAAGGAGCTCCACGCGGACCCGGTGCGCCTGGGCGTCGAGGGCGATGCCCCGTGGTTCGAGGGCATCTCTTTCGCGCATAACGAGGGGCACCAGAACGCGCTCTACGCCGGGCTCATGCGCGCGCTCGACGAGGGCTTCGACTGCGCCATCTCGCTCGACGCGGACCTGCAGGACGACATCGACGCCATGGACGAGATGCTCGAGAAGCACCGCGCCGGGGCGGAGATCGTCTACGGCGTGCGCAGCAGCCGCGGCACGGACACGGCGTTCAAGCGCGGCACGGCCGAGGCGTTCTACGGCTTCATGCGCTGGCTCGGCGTGGAGCTCGTTTCGGATTCCGCCGACTACCGCCTCATGGGGCGGCGCGCGCTCGCGGCGCTCTCGGGCTACCGCGAGGTGAACCTCTTTTTGCGCGGGATCGTGCCGGCGCTCGGGTTCACGACGGACAAGGTGTACTACGTGCGCGGGGAGCGCTTCGCGGGCGAGTCGAAGTACCCGCTCAAGAAGATGGTCTCCTTCGCGCTCGACGGGATCACGTCGTTCTCGGTGAAGCCCATCCGCTGGGTCACGCTGCTCGGCGGCCTCTCCATCATCGTGGCGCTCGCGATGTTCGTCTACACGCTCGTGAGCCTGGCGCTCGGGCATGTGGTCGAGGGCTGGTCGAGCCTCATGGTCTCCATCTGGCTCGTGGGCGGTCTCATCATGCTCTCGCTCGGCATCGTGGGCGAGTACGTGGGCAAGATCTACCTTGAGACCAAGGCGCGCCCGCGCTACATCGTGGCGGAGGCGACCGACGGCGTGGCGCACGACGGAGAGCTCCGCGCCTGAGCCATTGGGGACGGGTTCAATTGACTCAGCGAGTCATTGGGGA
>NZ_CAPF01000063.1:0-66914 GCF_000321165.1 Enorma timonensis | reverse complement strand
GCACCCGGCGCTCGGCGAGGAGCCCGCCCGCCCGCGCCGCGAGGGCGCCGCGCCGCTGCCGGAGTCCGCGCCGATCCTCTTCGCGCTCGCCGGCAACCAGAACTGCGGCAAGACGACCCTCTTCAACCAGCTCACCGGCTCGAACCAGCACGTGGGCAACTTCCCCGGCGTCACCGTGGACCGCAAGGACGGCCAGATCAAGGGCCATCCCAATGCGACCATCACCGACCTGCCGGGCATCTACTCGCTCAGCCCCTACACGAGCGAGGAGGTCGTGAGCCGCCAGTTCATCCTCCAGAACGACCCCAGCGCGATCATCGACATCGTGGACGCCACGAACATCGAGCGCAACCTCTACCTCACGCTCCAGCTCATGGAGCTCGACCGGCCGATGGTGCTCGCGCTCAACATGATGGACGAGCTCACGCAAAACGGCGGCACCATCGACGTGAACGCGCTCGAGGCCGCGCTCGGCATCCCCGTGGTGCCCATCGCCGCTGCCAAGAACGAGGGCATCGGCGAGCTCGTGGAGCACGCCCTGCACGTGGCGCGCTATCGCGAGCATCCCGGCCGCGTCGACTTCTGCTCGCCCGACGGCCCGGACGGCGGCGCGCTCCACCGCTGCATCCACGGCCTCATCGAGCTCATCAGCGACCACGCGGAGGCCGCGAACATCCCCGTGCGCTTCGCCGCGACCAAGCTCATCGAGGGCGACCACCTGGTCATCGAGGCGCTCGCGCTCGAGCAGAACGAGCTCGACGCGGTGGAGCACATCATCCAGCAGATGGAGGAGGAGGCGGGCACCGACCGCATGGCGGCCCTCGCCGACATGCGCTTCAGCTTCATCGAGCGCGTCTGCGGCGCGAGCGTGGTGAAGCCGCACGAGAGCCGTGAGCACCTGCGCTCCGTGGCCGCCGACCGCATCCTCACGGGCAAGTACACCGCCATCCCGGTGTTCATCCTCATCATGGCGCTCGTGTTCTGGATCACCTTCGATGCGGTGGGGCAGCGCCTCTCCGATCTGCTCGAGCTCGGCATCGAGGCGGTCACCGGCATGGCTGACCAGGCGCTCACGGCGTTCGGCCTCAACCCCGTGGTGCATTCGCTCGTGATCGACGGCATCTTCGCGGGCGTGGGCAGCGTGCTCTCGTTCCTGCCCATCATCGTGGTGCTGTTCCTTCTGCTCTCCATCCTCGAGGATTCCGGCTACATGGCGCGCGTGGCCTTCGTGATGGACAAGATCCTGCGCAAGCTGGGGCTTTCCGGGCGGAGCTTCGTGCCCATGCTCATCGGGTTCGGCTGCAGCGTGCCCGCCATCATGGCCACGCGGACGCTGCCCTCCGAGCACGACCGCAAGATGACCGTCATGCTCACGCCGTTCATGAGCTGCTCGGCGAAGCTGCCGGTGTACGCGCTGTTCTCGGCCGCGTTCTTCCCCCACCATGCCGCGCTCGTGATGATCTCGCTCTACCTCATGGGCATGGTGGTGGGCGTGCTCGTGGCGCTTGTGCTCAAGGGCACGGCGTTCAAGGGCGACCCCGTGCCGTTCGTCATGGAGCTGCCCAACTACCGCCTGCCGAGCGCCAAGACGACGATCATGCTCGCGTGGGACAAGGCGAAGGGCTTCGTGACCAAGGCGTTCACCATCATCTTCGCCGCGAGCGTGGTCATCTGGTTCCTGCAGACGTTCGATATCCGCCTCGACGTGGTGACCGACCAGGCACAGAGCATGCTCGCGATGCTCGGCACCGCCATCGCGCCCATCTTCGCGCCGCTCGGGTTCGGGAGCTGGATCGCCGCCGCGGCGATCGTGGCCGGCTTCGGCGCGAAGGAGAACGTCGCGGCGACGCTCACCGTGCTCATGGGCGGCTCGGTCGCCGCGCTCTCGACGCTCTTCACGCCGCTCACGGCCTACACGTTCCTCACGTTCGTCCTGCTCTACACGCCCTGCGTGGCGGCCGTCTCCGCCGTGCGCAACGAGCTCGGCACGCGCATGATGTTCGCCGTGGTGCTCATGCAGTGCGGCGTGGCGTGGGTCGTGGCGTTCATCGTGCACGCAATCGGGCTGATGCTCGGCTTGGCCTGATAAAGGTGTGATAAAAGGTGTCAGACACCTTTTTATCACGGGCGCGGGCGGCCTAGCCGAGCACCTCCACCTGGCAGCTGCGCATCGTGGCGAGGGCGGCCTCGTGCGCCTCGGGCGTGACGCCGGCGCAGAGGGCGGGGTCGACGGAGACGGGCACCTCGGGCAGCGCGGCCTTGATGAGGAGTGCGTTCGACACCACGCAGATGTCGGTGCACACGCCCACGAGCTCGATGGATTCGATGGGTTCCTCGGCATTGCGGCGGGCGAGGTAGTGCGCGAGCGCCGTCGAGCCGAACGTGGGCTTCTCGAAGACGCGCGCCTGCCGCTCGCGCTGGAGCTCGGCGAGCGCGGGGATGAGCTCCCAGCCCGGCGTGCCCTTGATGCAGTGGGGGACGGGCAGGTGCTCGCCCTCCTGGGTGGCAAGGTAGTTTTCGCCGTGCGTGTCGAGCGTGAAGATGAGCTCGCCGTCGAACGCGCGGGCGGCGTCCACGAGCGCGGGCGCGATGGCCTGCGCCTCGGGCGTCCCGAGCGCGCCGTCGACGAAGTCGTTCTGCATATCGATCACGATGAGATACCGGTTTGCCATGATTCCTCCCAAGCCGTTGAGCGATACGCGCGGCGGGTTCGCCCGTAGCGGGCGGGCTCGCTGCGGCGCATAATAATCTGGTCACGATTATGCATCAGAGCCGAGCGGATCGGAGCAGAGGGCATGGCGGGTTACCAGCATATTTCGCACGGGTTCGAGCCGGTGTTCGACGAACGGTCGCGCGTGCTCGTGCTCGGGTCGTTCCCGTCGGTGCTGTCGCGCGCGAACGCGTTCTACTACGGCAACCCGCAGAACCGCTTCTGGCGCGTGATCGCCGCGTGCACGGGCGAGCCGGTGCCGCCGAACGAGGGGGAGGCGCTGCCGGGCGACGGCGGCCGCGCGACGCTCGCCGCGTCGATCGAGGCGAAGCGCGCGCTCCTGCTGCGCCACGGCATCGCGCTCTGGGACGTGATCGAGAGCTGCGACATCAAGGGGTCGAGCGACGCGAGCATCCGCAACGTGGTTCCCGCTCGCATCGAGCGGGTGACCGAGGCGGCCTCGCTGCGCGCGGTGCTATGCAACGGCGGGACGGCGGCGCGGCTGTACAAGCGCTACCTGCAGGAGCGCACGGGCATCGAGGCGCAGGCGCTCCCCTCGACGAGCCCGGCGAACGCCGCGTGGAGCTTGGAGCGCCTCACTGCGCGCTGGGGCGAGGCGCTGGGGGCGTATCTCGAGTAGGATCGGCTCAAGGTTGGGACGGATAGCCGAGCGTTTGCTCGGCAGCGAAGCACTTATGAGTTGCGTGGGGCACCATGGTGACATTGCCCCGGACATCAGCGTCATTCTCGATTGCCCGAGCGCTTTGTATGGGATTTAGCGTGATGGATGCTTTGAACGGCAACGGCTCGAGCGCCGAATCCGAACGGAAGCTTAGTCGCTCCGAGTAGAGATGGGCTTGTGTCCGGGAAACCTGCAGGTCGGTGCGAGGTGCGGTTCGGATGTACTTGCCAGGATCGCGATTCCGTTCGGATTCGGCGTTCGAGGTATTGGGGCGCGAGCCGAAAGCGCTCAGCAATGCCCGGGAATCGTGCGAGGAAGCAACTCGCTCTACCGCATGGCCGGGCGCGCTTACCAAATCGGCCGGGGGCGGCGCGATGCTCGCGCGATTACCGCGGGAGGTGCGATGCTACGGCGCGCCAGAGCGGGTGCGGGGAGGCGACGGTGATGGCGTCGCCGCTCGCGTGTGACGGGTCGACGCCGAGCAGGGTGTCGAGTTCATCGAGCGCGCAGCCCATGCGCACGGCAGCGACGAGGCGGTCGATGGCGCGGGAGACGGGCCTTCGCCACATGCCGAGGCGCGGGGCGTGCATGAGGCGCGGGATGAGCGCGGCGTCGGTGATGACGGTGCCGCCGCACCATGCAAGCGATGCCTGGGCGCAGGCGCGAGCTGCGTCGTCGAGGACGTGCACGCCGTCTGCGCCATCCGCGCGCGCGGCACAGGCGATGCCGTAGATGCGCGTCCCCGGCATGAGGTGCCCGCGTGCGGCGAGCTGGGCGAGCGCTGCTCCGAGCTCCTGTGCCGCGAGCCCGCGGGTCGGTTCCGCGTCGTCCAGCGCATACGCCGCGACGACGGCGTCGCAGGTGGCAAGTGCTGAGGCTGGGCACACGGCGTCTTCCCCGTCCGTCACGCCCCACTCGTCCTCGCGCGAGACGTCGATGCGCAGGAGGGGAGGGTGTGCCGCCGCTTGGGGGTCCTTGCTCGAGAGGCGCGCGTAGGCAATGAGCGCCGCCCGGAAATCGTCGAGCACGAGGCCTGCAGCGGAGGCGTTTGCCGGGAGGCTCACGAGCGCGATGCGCTGCGGCGCCCGTACTGCCGTGCGTGCGTGCTCCATGCTCATGCTAGCTCCGTTTCGATCTGGACCGAGTCGGCGAGGTTGCGCGCCTGGGGCCATTCCACCCCGCCGCGCACGTCGAAGGTTACGCTCACCTTCCAGCCCTCCTGCAGCTCAATGGGCTCGCGCGACGCCGGTACGGACTCATCCGCACCGCCCGCATCCGCCGGCTCGTCGGGCACGTTGTAATCGTAGGCGGTCGTGCTGTCGGCGCTGCAGACGATATAGCGCGATGGGAACTGCTCGGTGTATCCCATGTCGACGACGAAATCGCCGAATACGCCGTTGCTCGCTACGACGGTTCCCTCGATGACGATGTAGTCCGGTGTGTTCGCGCGCACGCAGTACAGCAGGATCAGGGCGAGGAGCACCGCGAGCGCCCCGCAGGCGATGGCGATGAGCGCGCGCCGGCGGTTGGGCGACGCGGGAGGTTCGGCGGACTCATCCGCTTCGTCCGGCACCTTCGCAACGTCGTCCGAGCTCGACGCTGCCGGCGTGGGCGCCTCGCCGCCGGCTTCGGCATCCCGCCCGATACCCAGGAGCGCGTCGAGCTCCACGCCGTAGAGCCGCGCGAGCGCGATGAGGTTGTCGGTGCCGGGGACGGACTCCCCGCACTCCCATTTCGACACCGCCTGCCGGCTCACGCCGAGCTTGCGGGCGAGGTCCTCCTGGCTGATGCCGTGCGCGCGGCGGAGCTCGTACAAGCGCTGGGCGATCGTGGTGCTCATGGCGGCTCCCTTCGCGTTGCCGGATGCGGTGTGCCTGGAATTGTGCAGTTCCCAGTCTAGCGATTGGTGCCGTGCCGGCCACCATCTTCGGCTGGCAATTCCGCAACCGGCGGTTGCACGGCCTGTGAGCTGCGGATTTCAGCAGTTGCACGTGGCTCGCCCCGTGCGTGCTACCAGGCTTGCCGACGAGCCCGCCCGCCGCGGCGTTCGTCTACCCCGCCCGTGCTCGGCTACTCGCTGCCCAAAAACGCGCCGGACTGCCGGCTCCACAGCTGCGCGTACTCGCCCCCGGCGTCCACGAGGTCCGCGTGGCGGCCGTCCTCGACGATCTCGCCGTCGCGGATGACGACGATACGGTCGAGCGCGGCCACGGTCGAGAGCCGGTGCGCGATGACGAGCGAGGTGCGGCCGCGCATGAGGTTCTCGAGCGCGTCCTGGATGAGCTTCTCGCTCTCGGAGTCGAGCGCGCTCGTGGCCTCGTCGAGCACGAGGATTGGCGCGTCCATGAGGATGGCGCGCGCGATGGCGATGCGCTGGCGCTGCCCGCCGGAGAGCTTCACGCCGCGCTCGCCCACCTGCGTGTCGAGGCCGTGGGGGAGCCGCTCGATGAACTCGAGCGCGTTGGCCTCGCGCGCGGCGCGCAGAATCTCGTCCTCGGTGGCGTCCGGCCGGCCGTAGGCGATGTTCTCGCGCACCGTGCGGTGGAAGAGGAGCGGCTCCTGCGGCACGTATGCGATGTGCTGGCGCAGGCTCACCTGGCTCACATGGGCGATGTCCTGCCCGTCGATCAGGATGCTGCCGCCCGTGAGGTCCGCGAGGCGCAGCAAGAGGGTGGTGAGCGTCGTCTTGCCGCTGCCGGAGCGCCCGACGAGGCCCACGCGCTGGCCGGCGGGGATGTGCAGGTTGAAGTCGCGGAACACCGCGTCCTGGGCGCTCGCGTCCGCGTAGTGGAAATCGACGTCCACGAAGTCGATCGCGCCCGCGGGCACCTCGAGCGCGGGGGCGTCCGGATCGTCGGCCACCAGGCGCGGCTCGTCGAGCGCGACGGTGAGGTCGTGCGCTTCTCCGAAGGAGCGGTTGATCTGCTGGAACATCTGGGAGAGCATGTTGAAGCGGCCGGTGAGCGAATTGGTGTAGGTGAACATCATGACGAGCGTGCCGGCGGAGATGCCGAACCACGCGTTGCCGCCGGCGATGAACACCGCCGCGAGCCCCATCATGCACACGATGAGCGAGCTCGTCACGGCGCCGGTCTTCACCGTGCGGCGCATGCGCTTGCTGTCCGCCGCGCGCACCTCCTGGTTCGCCTGCTCGAAGAGCCCCTGCTCGTAGGCCTCGCGACCGGCGGTCTTCACGGCGAGGATGTTCGTGATGGAATCCGAGAGCTCGCCCGAGAGGCGGTTCTGCGCCGCGCTCGCCGCCGCGTTGATGGGCAGGATCTTGCGGTAGAGCTTGAAGACGATGGCGACGTAGGCGGCGAGCACCACGACGAGGACGGCCACGAAGGCGGGGGCGAGTGGCGCGAGCATGCATATGGTGAGTACGGCGGTCGAGGCGGTGGGCAGCGCCGAGTAGGTGAAGTTGTCCATGAGCAGGCTGTAGGCGGAGATGAACTTCTGCGTGGAGCTCACGAGCGCGCCGCCGAAGCGGTTGGTGTGGAAGGTCATCGACTGGTTCGAGAGCGTGTCGAAGGCCAGGCGCCCGAGCTCGTAGCCGGCGCGGATCTCGAGCTTCGCGCAGGCGTAATCCTGCAGCTTGCTGCAGACCTGGCCGGCGATGTTCACGGCGACGAGGGCCGCGATGTAGGGGCCGAACACGGGCAGCACGTCGTTTGCGGCGACCCCGCCCGCGCCCACGCGATCGACGATCGCGCCGACGATGAACGGGTTGGCGAAGGTGAGGAAGAACACATAGCCCAGGGTCGCGGCGACATCGAGCGCGAACATGGGCAGTTGGATGCGCGTGACGCCCCAGAAGTAGTGGAGCGTGCGGCGCGTGACGGACGGTGTGCCATGCGAAGAAGGGGAGGCCACGGGTGCTCCTTTCAGCCAATTGCAACGTTGCAAATTTACCCCAGGGGTTATTTTACATTCGTTGTAAAAACACCCCTGGGGTTATTTGACATGGAGCTTTCGTGCGCGCTTGACGCCCCGGCCGTCACGCGGCATACTAGTCGCTGGTTCACGCACGAATCCGCTGCCAGAGACAGCCGGTGCCACGGGCTCGCCGCAAGACGCGCCCAAGGCTCAATGGGGAAACCCGCCAGCCGAGGTGGTGAGCAGATAGCTCTCATGTCTTCTCGCCCCCGTCGCTCGAAGCAGCGCGGGGGTTTTCTTTTCCAAGACATCCCCGCAGGTCTTAAAGCGGGTCGTGCCTGGGAAAAGCAACGAGGAGGTGTACCAGATGCCACAGCAGTACAAGATCGACAAGGTTGCCGAGATCGAGTCTCGCATCCAGGAGAGCAACGGCGTGTTCGTCGTTGGCTACAACGGTCTCACCGTGAAGCAGGCGCAGGAGCTGCGTCACCAGCTTCGCGAGGCCGGCGCCGAGATGAAGGTCTACAAGAACAACCTCACCCGTCTTGCGCTTAAGAACCAGGAGCAGCCGGAGATCGACGAGATCCTCGTCGGCCCGCTCGCCTACGTGTTCTATTCGCAGGATCCGGTGGAGCCCGCGAAGGCGCTCAAGGAGTTCGCTACGAAGTCCAAGGGCGTCCTCGAGATCAAGGGCGGTATCTCCGAGGGCAAGGCGGTTTCGGCCGAAGAGGTCAACGCTATCGCCGACCTGCCCACGAAGGATCAGCTCCTTGGTCAGATCGCTGGCCTCATCAACGGCTTCGCCCGCGATATCGCGGTCTGCGTCAACGGCGTTTCGAGCGGTCTCGCCCGTACCGTCCAGCAGATCTCGGAGCAGAAGGCTGCGTAGCGCAGCGCGCGCGGTTCTGCCGCGCACCCCGGCGCGCTCGCGTGCCGCCTGATACGTTCATTACCGTGCCCACTGGCACGGCAACCGAAAGGATTGCTTACCATGGCTAAGCTTACCAACGAAGAGATCATTGAGGCTCTTAAGGAAATGACCCTGCTCGAGGCTTCCGAGCTCGTCAAGATGATCGAGGACACCTTTGGCGTCTCCGCTGCCGCCCCCGCCGCCGTCGTGGCCGGCCCCGCCGCTGGCGCTGCTCCCGCCGAGGAGGAGAAGTCCGAGTTCGACGTCGTGCTCGAGGGCTTCGGCGACAACAAGATCGCCGTCATCAAGGTCGTCCGTGAGCTCACCGACCTCGGCCTCAAGGACGCCAAGGCCAAGGTCGAGGCTGCTCCGACCCCCATCCTCGAGGGTGCCAAGAAGGAGGACGCCGAGGCCGCCAAGGCGAAGCTCGAGGAGGCCGGCGCTGCCGTCTCCCTCAAGTAGTTCGCTGCAGGCCGTGCGCCTGCGAGCTTGCGCTTGACGCCGAAGGGCGAGACCTGATCCGGGTCTCGCCCTTTTTTCATGTCTGGCGGGGGAGGAGACGGCGCAGCGTCCCCGACGGAGCGGTTTTGTGTCGGATCTCGCCCGAAAGTGGTGGAAAAATTCAGATATGCACGATTGCGGCCGCGGATGGCGGGCGTTGCGGCTCGGGCTGCGAGACGAATCCTGGGGAAATGCGGGGAATCGGTCTGGTTTTGCGGTGCCGATCGCTTGAGCGCGCCCGTTTTGGTGCCTCCAATCGTGCATATCTGAATTTCTCCACCATTTTTTGCGGGCGCGCATTGAAAAACTGTTCGCGCGGCGCAAAAAACAACCCTTGCCGGACTTTATGGGGAATGTCCCGCGCGCGCGACGCGGGGGCGCATCCGTGTGTATCATGGTCAACGATGAAAACGGATGCTGGGGGTGGGTTTCGACCGCGCGCAGGCGCCTTGCGGGGCGCGCCGCGCAGCGCTTGCCCGGTACACGAGAGAGGGAGCTCCATGCCGCAGAAGGTTCTCGTATTCGATTTCGGTGCACAATACGGCCAGCTCATCGCCCGCCGCGTGCGTGACCTGCACGTCTACTCGGAGATCGTCCCGTGCGACATCACCGCGGACGAGGTGCGCGCGCTCGAGCCCTCGGCGATCATTCTGTCCGGCGGCCCGGCGTCGGTATATGCGGAGGACGCGCCGTCCATCGATCCCGGCGTCCTCGAGCTCGGCATCCCCGTGCTGGGCTTCTGCTACGGTCACCAGATCATGGCCGTGACGCTCGGCGGCGAGGTGGCTCACTCCGAGGTGGGCGAGTACGGCCCGGCGACCATCGAGCGCGAACGTGAGAGTGCGCTGTTCAACGCCACGCCGCTCACGCAGACGGTGTGGATGAGCCACCGCGATGCGGTGAGCCGCGTGCCCGAGGGCTTCACCGTGACGTCGCGCACCGAGGTCTGCCCCGTGGCGAGCATGGAGTGCCCGGAGCGCAAGCTCTACTCCACACAGTTCCATCCCGAGGTGCGCCACACGGAGTACGGCCAGCAGATCCTCTCGAACTTCCTCTTCGGCATCTGCGGGCTCGAGCCCGATTGGACGATGGACAACCTCGTGGAGTCCATGACCGCGCAGATCCGCGAGCGTGTGGGCGAGGACCGCGTGATCCTGGCGCTGTCGGGCGGCGTGGACTCGAGCGTCGTCGCGGCGCTCGGCGCGCGTGCGATCGGGCGGCAGATGACCTGCGTGTTCATCAACCACGGCCTGCTGCGCAAGGGCGAGCCGGAGCAGGTCGAGGAGGTCTTCACCAAGCAGTTCGACGTCGACTTCGTGCACGTGCACGCCGAGGAGCGCTATGCCGCGCTGCTCGACGGCGTGACCGAGCCGGAGGAGAAGCGCCGGATCATCGGCACGCAGTTCTGGAAGGAGTTCTTCGCGGTCGCGCAGGAGCTCGAGCGCGACGGCCGTCCGGTGAAGTACCTGGCACAGGGCACGATCTATCCCGACATCATCGAGAGCGGTGCGCGCAAGACGGGCGGCAAGGCGTCGACCATCAAGAGCCACCACAACCTGATCCCGTTCCCCGAGGGCGTGCACTTCGACCTCATCGAGCCGCTCGACCACTTCTTCAAGGACGAGGTGCGCGAGCTGGGTCTGGCGCTCGGACTGCCTGAGCACATCGTGTACCGCCAGCCGTTCCCGGGCCCGGGTCTGGCGATCCGCATCATCGGCGCGGTGAGCCCGGAGAAGCTCGAGATCCTGAAGAACGCCGACGCGATCGTGCGCGAGGAGCTGGACGCGTACAACCAGCGCCTGTTCGAGGCGACCGGCGAGCGGAACAGCGAGCACAGCTGCTGGCAGTACTTCGCCGTGCTGCCGGATATCAAGAGCGTGGGCGTGATGGGGGACGAGCGCACGTACGCGCGTCCGGTGATCCTGCGCGCCGTCGAGTCGAGCGACGCGATGACCGCCGACTGGGCGAAGCTGCCGTACGATGTGCTGGCGCGCATATCCGGTCGCATCGTGGCGGAGGTGCCAGGTGTGAACCGCGTAGCGTACGACATAACGTCGAAGCCCCCCGCGACAATCGAGTGGGAGTAGCGAACACACGTTCGATAATATATAATATCATCCGCTGAAGCCATGGCACCCCATGGCTTCACTTTTTGAAGAACCGGTTGCCAAGCTTGCCGTCCTCCTTGGATGCTCTCATTTTCAAATTGTTCTAGTTAGAGGGTATTCATTGATAATTTGCGCTAAATACCCCCTAACTCGGGTATGAATGAACAAAGAATGACTATGGAGGTGGGAAGTGGAGCTATTCAGGCGCGAGAACTATCTCAGAAAGATCAGGGGCTTCTATCATGATGATGAAATCATAAAGGTCATTACCGGCGTGCGGCGCTGTGGAAAATCCTGTCTCATGCAAACTGTCGCTCAAGAGCTCGTCGAGAGTGGCATCAGCTCGGCTTCCATCGTCTACTTAGATCTCGATAGTCGCAAGCTGCGGAAGGTCAAAACCGCCGACGCGCTCGAGGCTGCGATTGATGATGCTTCCGCCGACGCACCTGACGGATTGAGATACCTATTCATTGACGAGGTTCAGAACGTGAAGGGCTACGAGGAGGTTGTAAACGCTTTTCGCACCGATGGAGGTTGGTCGATTTTCATAACCGGCTCCAATAGCTATTTGCTTTCAGGTGAGCTCATGACCAAGCTGACCGGTCGCTACATCGAGTTCGAGATGCAGACGCTCACCTTCAAGGAGTACGAGGATATGAAGGCATTTCTCGGCAAGCCGATCGATCCCAACCCCGTGGTCGAGCTTGATGCTTATATCCTCGAGGGTGGCTTTCCCAAGGCGCTTGGATACGAGACGCTCGCTGATAAGCGAGTCTACGTTAAGTCCGTTGTTGAGGAGATTTTAGAGAAGGATGTCCGTCGCAGGGTTCAGGTTCGAAACATGTCTGTATTCAAGACGGTCAGAAGGTGCATCACGAACAACTTTGGTGCGACGACGAGCCTGACCAATATCCTTGACGATCTCGAGCGGCAAGGCATTCACATCAAGCGCGAGACACTCGACCGCTACCTCAAGATTCTTGAGGATGCCAAGATTATCAGCAAATGCACGCGCTTCGACATGAAGTCGCGCAAGTCACTCAAAGGTGAGCAGAAATACTATCTCGCTGACCTGAGCTTCTACTTCGCGCTGAACACGGACAACCGCATCAACTACGGGCCCGTACTCGAGAACATCGTCTATAACTACGCCCGAAGCCTGGGCTACGAGGTGAGCGTAGGGCGTATCGGCAAACTCGAGTGCGACTTCGTCATGCGGTCGCCTGAGATGGAGTACGCCTACGTGCAGGTGGCGATGACCATCATGAACGACCGGAAGACTGAGGATCGCGAGTACTGCCCGCTCGAGCGGATACAGGACAACTGGCCCAAGTTCGTCATCACGCGCAGCGACCCCATCCAGTACCGCAGCGGCATCGTGCACGAGAACGTGACGGAGCTGATCGGGGAGGGGCGGACGTTCGGGCTGGCACAGGCGAGCGTTTCGGCGGGAGCGGACTACTAGGAAGTTGCTTTTATCTGCTCGACCCGAAGGCAGAGTAGGCAAAAGTTTCTGGATGTCGCAAGAAAAATGCGCTCGAAGGTGCGCACCCGTGACCGCTAAATGATTGGGGGTTTACGGTTTCAAGTATAGGAAGCTTCTCCCACCCACTTCATTTGTCGACCATTTCGCGCGAGATGTATCGCCAATTGCGGTAAGACCCGCATGATGTGTTTCTTCCAACTGATGGTTGTCCAATCGAGTCTTATGACGCCACTACAGATTCATCATTCGGTGTCCCTCCCTCGGTTTCATTATCCGTGGCAAGGAGTTCTATGTCGGAAGCGAGTCGGTTCATCATGGAGGTGAGGCGTTCAACTAGCCGGGAGATATCTTTTGGGCAATCTCCTGTCAAAAGACGGCCCTTAAGTTGCTCGTACTTCCTCCCTTTTGCGTGTGCCATGCAGGCTGACCGCACCTTTTGCAGGTCGCGAAGGGGAGTAAGATCGGCATCAATCTTCAACCTGGATAGCGTTGCTCCGAGCTTGTTGATTCCGCCCGACTGCTCTGCTGACATTAATGCGGTTTCGTCAAGATAGTCAACACAATATTTAGTCAGATTGAGAATGACGGTGTCGAACTCCTGCCTCCCGTTGCCCGACGGGATTCTGATGAGTTTTTCCATATCACTTTCGTCCGAATGCAGGGGGCGAAATAACGGGTGGCCAAACTTTGTTGTCCAAGTATTGTTCAGCTTGTCACGTGCGGCGAATAACGCGGAAACTGGCCCCAAGGGAGCATCGAACGAGCAGAGAAAGTCCTCAGCGAAAGCTGTTTCAGACACGTGCTGTTCGGTAGGAGAAATCTCGTAGGTCAGAAAGTGCCTCCTCTCGCTTTGGGGCAGGTCCCTTCCGAGATCACCGAGGTAGACCATGACACGGCTTGGGATGGTATTGTCAATTTCAACGCTCCACTGCGTTCCGCAAGACAGGCGTCTTTCTGTCACTTTGAAATGAGGGGCGTTGCGGTATCGATCGAGTACATCCGGATTAAAGTACACCGGTGTTAAATAATGCGGCGCATCGGGGTTTGTCCCAAAGTAGTTTCCAAGCTTGCTGGGGTCGCAGGAAAATCGCCTGTAGCCGCCATCTGGAAGTTCTGCCACTATGAATTCGGGGAATTGCTCCTCGGTTTCTCTGTCATAAGGCCAGATCTTGCACTCATTAACTTTTTTTGGGTGCATGATACTGCGGGCAAATAGCATCGAAAACAGGTAGTCCCGCCCCTTTGTGCTCTGATACCAGATCTTATAGTGGTAGGAATTGCCTCGGCAATCCTCTTCACACATTGGTTCCGCTCCCATGGGGTAGCTTGTTTCTGAGGAGCGTCTGGAGTCAATAAATTGCACGTAGAGCATTTGCTTTGCTGCGATGTACCGCATGATGTAACTCGTTTTGAATCTGACTACATTATCGGCAATGTCGACGACCTTCTCCTCGCGGCCGCACTCATCAATTGCGTAGTAGCAGCCGTCCTCTCCCCGAAACAGCTCAAACAGAAAAACGAATTCCTGGTTTATGTGGAACTGTGCGGTTTCCAAAGCATGAAAGTAAACCTTCTTGACGAGGAAATCATAGCCATCGCTTCTACCGGTTTCATAATGTATCCCTGCGCTCGTTTCGCAGAATCCGGGATTAAATCCGTCTGCATCCCGAAGCCAATCGGTTCCATCGAGGATTTTGCTTTCATACTTGGTGTCTGCCAGACATGAGAAAACAGCCGGCATGGAGTAGGGGTCGTGGCTGGTCTGGTATACGGTTGTCCACACGCTGTTAAATGGATTTGCCACAAGCTGAATGATATCGATTTGTTGGAAGTGGGACGTTTCGAGGCCGAGATTAACGGACACCCTTTCAACTTCTTCTAGCTTATCTGCCATGTTGGTCTCCTGCGTTCGGTTGCCTAAATAGTTCCGTGAGCTCATCTCTGCCGATACTATTGTTTCCGCGCCGTTCCGGATGCTATTCTGGACATAATCTGGACAACAATGATAGCATGTCCAGAATAATGTCCAGAATGGGACGGGGGCACCGATGAGCGATGCGCTTGGTAGATATATCCAGGCAGGCGAGGGCATAAGCGTTGAGTTCAAGCGCTGCGGTGTCCAGCCGGGTCGGGATACGTTCGAGACCATCTGCTCGTTCGCTAACCGCCAGGGCGGCAGTATCCTCCTCGGCGTGCGCGATGACGGTGTCGTGGAAGGCGTCCCCGAAGCATCGGCGCTTTCCATCGAGCGTAACATCTCCAACGTCACGAGCAATCCGGATCTGTTCAACGTCTCCCCGTTGGTGGAGTTCGAACGGCTGCGCGACTCCGAGGGTAGGCTCGTCATACGGGTCTGGGTCCCCATGGGCCCGTCCCTCTACACGTTCAAGGGCGCCGTGTACGACCGCGTGGCGGACGCCGACGTGCGCGTGAGAGGCGATGCCCAGATCGCCTCGATGGTGACTCGCAAGCAGGGCTACTATTCGGAGCGGACCGTGTACCCTTGGGTGACCGAGAACGATCTGGAGATTGACCTTCTCGATGCGGTCCGCGATGCGCTGCGTGCAAACGACGCCGACCATCCGTGGCTCCCCCTCTCCGACGGCGAGCTCCTTTGCGCCGCCCGCCTCTACGGACGCGACCAGCTGACGGGGGAGCGGGGCTTCAATCTCGCCGCCGTCGCGTTGCTGGGGAAAGAAGATACGATTCTCGACGTCATGCCGCTCTACCGGACCGACGCGGTGCTTCGGCGCGTCGAGGCCGACCGCTACGACGACCGGCTTGTCTGCAGGAGCAACCTCGTCAGGGCCTACGACGAGCTCGTCGGATTCTGCGAGAAGTGGCTGCCTGACTCCTTCGTGCTCGACGGGGGGCAGCGCAAGAGCGCCCGCGACGTCATCGTCCGCGAGCTCGTGTGCAACTGCCTCATCCATCGGGAGTTCGTCAGCCCGCACATCGCCCGCATCACCATCGATGGGGAGGGCATCCGCACGGACAACGCGAGCCGCGCGCTCTTCGCCGGCCCCGTGACGCTCGAGAGCCTCGACCCCACGCCCAAGAACCCCATCATCGCTAACTTCTTCACCCAGATGGGGCGTTCGGAGGAGTTGGGGAGCGGGACGAGGAGCCTCTACAAATTCTCGAGGCTCTACACGGGGAGGGACCCCGTCTTGGAGGACGGCGATCAGTTCACCGCGTTCGTGCCGGTGCCACCCGTTATGGCGGGTGCGGCTGGGAGCGGGGGCGACCATGATGCCGCAGCGGGCGCGGAGGGAGGCTGGGCAGTCGGCGCGCCCAGGGGGAACCGCACGCGCGAGGAGGTGGAACGGGTCGTCGATGACCTCATCGCCCGCTACGGCTCCTTCCCCGCATCGGCCGTCAGCGAGCGGGTTGTGAGCGTCGGCGAGAGGACGGTGAGGCGCTACCTCGCTGATATGGTGAGGGAAGGCAAGCTCGTTTCTGCCCCGCGCGGCAGGTCGACGACTTATCGGGCCGGTAATCCGACCGACAGCCTCGGAGGTAATCGGTGGGATCAATCTTACTAGAGGTACCCATCATCCACGTGACATGCGGATTGCTTCCGGGAAGTCGCCGACCGATAAAGGGGCGCTGAATTCATTTTTGAGTTCAACTCTGGTGTTCGAGAGCCGACTGCTTTCAGTAAATGGGGAGACGGCGTCGCACCGCGTAGACGAAAGACCATGGAGCTGTACGCTTAAAGAAGAATCCGTCTGCTGCGAACTGCTTGTGGCACAGCACGGATTCGACGAGCCCGTCTCCCAACAGCCAAGTTCCCGCGAAAGCATTCCCGGTCGCTTTTTGTCCGCACTCGCTGGTATGGTTGCACTGTCAGGGTTGCATGGGAGGAGAGACGATGGCGCGATGGTACGAATCGGGGGACATCTCAAGCCTGCGTACGATGCCGCCGGAAAAGATCCTCTGCGTCGATGTCGAGACCACCGGGGTCGATCCTTCACACGATGAGATCGTGCAGATCGGGGTCATCCGGGGTGACGGGGAGATTCTGGCATCCCAGTACGTACGACCAGAACGCCATACAGACTGGCCCGCAGCACAGAGGGTCCATGGCATCACCCCGGCTACCGTAGCAGATTGCCCGCCTCTGACGCATTTTGCTCGAAAGCTTCAATCTTATTTTGCGGGCGCGCACCTCGTTGTCGGATATAACGTCGGCTTCGACCTCGCCTTTCTGCGTGCTGCGGGAATCTTGCACGAGCCTGTCCCCACGTTCGATGTCATGAGGGAGTTCGCTCCCGTAGCTGGCCGTTGGGATCCGGTTCGACGGAAATACGCGTGGGTCTCCCTCGAATATTGCGCGCGTTATTACAGCTTCCATGGCCGCGCCCACGACGCGCTAGAAGATGCACGGGCAACGTTGTGGTGCTTTTGGTCAATGCTGGAGCGCGGCGGCGGATCGCCGGTTTCATCTCCTGCCCGCTCATATCTTGACATCGTCGAGCGGTTTGCGAAGCGGAGGTAGCGCGATGTCTTCTTCACGGCAGGGAAAGGAGAAGCCCATGGATGCGGTCGCGAAACTTTCAAGGCAGGCGCGCTCGCTTTGGGCGAAGGCAGCGCCCGACGAAGAAGAAGCGTGGCTGCCGCTCTTCATACATGCCAGTGACGCCGCGCGTACCATGGTACGGCTGTGGGATGGTTGGTTGTCGAAGAGCGCCCGGAGCCTCTTTGCGCGTCGGTGCGGCGGTAACGAGGAGCTTGCCCGCAAGTGCCTCGTCTTTCTTGCCGGTGCACATGACATCGGGAAGGCGACCCCTATCTTCCAGGTGAAACCTTGCGGACGTAGCAATGATGGGGAGCTCCAGAGCCTCTCGTGGAGGCCGGAAAAGGCGGGGCTCTATATCGACCCAACCCTTTCATCAGCGCGTCGACCTACCCACCCCATCGCCGGTCAGGTGCTCGTCGACCGTTACCTCGAGACGGTGTTTGCTTGGCCTTTTGAGCCGGCGGATGCCCTGGGCTCGATTGTGGGGGCGCACCACGGGAACGTGCCTGAGCGACGGCGTGTCGGAGAGGCGTTTGACGATACGCGGGCGATGGGCAATACTCCCGACGCATTTGGCCAAGCATGGCGTTCCGTCCAGTTCGAACTGCTCAATTACGCTCGCAGCATGGCGCGCGTCACCGAAGCGGATGCTTTAGCGCTCAAGACGTTTTCATGGGACGCCCCAACGGAGTCGGTGGCATGTGGGCTTGTCATCATGGCGGATTGGATAGCGAGCAACCGGGATCTGTTCCCCCTCATCCCATCGCTTTCGAGCGGGAGCACGCGGGCTGATGTCCCGGCGACCTGGGATGATGCGGCACTCGAGATGCGCGCCGAGCACGCTTGGCGGACGCTGGGCCTTTCACCAAGTTGGGTCGGCGAACGGCCGAAGGCGTCTGATGAGTGGTTCCGTACCCGGTTCGGCTTGCCGGATGGTGCGGAGCCGCGTCCCATTCAGCGAACGGCGATGGAGATTGCCGAGCAGATGGAGGAACCATCTCTTTTGGTGATCGAGGCGCCCATGGGCGAGGGGAAGACCGAGGCGGCGCTTGCTGCGGCGGAGATCATGGGCGCGCGCTTCGGTTGCGGCGGGGTATGTGTGGCGCTTCCCACCATGGCGACGACGGATGCCATGTTCGGCCGTGTCCATCGTTGGCTGGAGCACATGCCGACACATGATCCTTCCAGTATTTTCCTTGCGCACGGCAAGGCGCGGCTCAACGAGGAGTATCAGGGAATCGTGCGCTCTTCCCGCATGCGCCACATACCGAGCTCCACGGGCTTGACCGCGGAGAACGACCCCGCGGGCGATGGACTCGTCATCGTATCCGATTGGATGCAGGGGCGCAAAAAAGGCATGCTGGCGAACTTCGTGGTCTGCACCATCGATCAGGTACTCATGGGCGCGCTCGATATGCGGCATCTCGCCATGAGGCACCTCGCGCTGGCGAGCAAGGTGGTCGTTATTGATGAGTGCCATGCGTATGATAGTTACATGCAGCAATATCTACAGCGCGTCCTCGAGTGGCTCGGCGTATGGGGTTGTCCGGTTATCCTGCTTTCGGCAACGCTGCCGCCCCATGTGCGCGATGCGCTTGTCGCAGCGTATCGCGATGGTCGTGAAGCGCGGCGGGTGCCGCTCACATCTTCTGCGGACGGCGCCAGCCTGCTTGCCTCGTTGCCCCGTGGAGGGCGTTCCCGTGCTGCGCGTGCTCGTGAAAAGCACGTGGCGCCGGCGGCAGTTGCACCATTTGCGCATGCCGGGGACGATCCCTACCCGCTCCTCACGATCGCATCTGCGTCGCGGGTGGAACAGCGAGCTTGCTCGCCTTCATCCCGGGAAGCAGTGGTGGACGTCGCACTGTTTTCTGACGGCGTCGACGAGCTCGTCTCGCTGCTTGAACGAGAGCTTAACGATGGCGGCGTGGCGGGCGTTGTGTGCGACACCGTTACCCGCGCTCAAGCAGTGTACCGAGCCGTGAGGGAGCGCTTTGGGGCGGATGAGACCGTCCTCATCCATGCGCGCTTCATGGACTTCGACCGGATGGAGAACGAGAACCGCCTCCGTAGCATGCTCGGGCCAGATGCCACACACGCCAACGGTCGGCGTCCCAAGCGCCTGATCGTGGTGGGCACGCAGGTGCTCGAGCAGTCGCTCGATATCGATTTCGATCTGCTCGTTACCGATATCGCCCCCATCGACCTCCTGTTGCAGCGCCTGGGCAGGGTTCACCGGCATGCCCGCGGTTCCGGGGAGTGTGACCGGCCCGCTCGCCTGCGGCGCGCGCGGTGTTTCGTTCGCGGCGTTGAGGGCACAGGCGAGGAGGGCCCGTCGTTCGCTACTGGCATCACGCGCGTATACGATGCCGCCTCCCTCATGGAAACACTGGCGCTGATACACCTGCGCGATCGGGCAGCAGCGGCAGAGATTTCTCTACCGGGCGATATCGCGCAGCTGGTGCACACGGCCTACTCCCCAAAGGCGGCAGCGATGATTCCCCTGAGCTGGCGACCTCGATACGAGGAGGCGTGCACCCAACGTCAACGCATGATCGAGGATAAGCAGCGGCGTGCCGAGATGTACCTGTTGCCTTCGGCCAAGCAGCTCATCTGTAACGGCAAGACGCTCACAGGCCTCTTCACTCATGCGATCGAGGATGGATCCAAGGATCGGCTGAACGAGGATGTCGGGCAGCGCGCGGTTCGTGATACCCAGGAAACCGTCGAGATGCTGCTCGTGCGCCGTGAGGGTGCTGGCGTGGGCCTGCTTCCGTGGATCGGCGACGAGCGCAGCGGGGTTGCACGTGGCGAGGAGCTGCCCACGATGTACGAGCCCGACTGGCCGCTTGCGTTCGTGCTGGCACAGTGCGCGGTGCGGCTGCCGCTCTCGCTCTGTCGTCCTCAGCAGCTCGATCAGCTCATCGAAGAGCTGGAAGACGGTTGCGAGCGGTGGGTCGCAGCCTGGCAGGAGGTTCCCGTACTCGCGGGTCGCCTGGTATTGGCTCTGGATGAGCGTGATGACGAGCCGGGTGCGTTCGAGGCAACGCTGCTCGATCAGCGGTTGAGATACACCAGAGAGGAAGGATTATCGACCGCTCACCGATGATTTATCTATTTCTCTTTTCAGTTTAAAAAATCGTTCTATTCTAGAATCGCACCGCGGATGCAATTTCAGTTCATCACGGAATTGCCCCGCAGGCGTGTGTTCGCCATCCGGCGAGTTGGACCTTGAAAGGAGAAGATCTCAAGGCTGTTCCCCACGTATGTGGGGGTTTCGAAACATGAAGCTATGGTCAGTATGGAAAGGAGGAACGAATGGATCAGATAACTACGAAGTACGACCTACGAACCGAGCCATGGATTCCCGTCGAACGCATAGACGGTACCCAGGCGACCGTATCGATACGAAACGCCCTGTGCGAAGCGCATCGCATCCGGCGTATCTCGGGAGAGATCCCGGGGGAGAACATAGCGCTTCTCCGTCTGCTGCTCGCGCTCGTCTACTGCATCTACGAGATTCCTGAACACATGGGGGAGGAAGAGAAGCGGCGCATCTGGCGAGAGTTGTGGGAGGGCGGCGCGTTTCCGGCAGATCGCATAGATGGGTACCTCGTCGACTTTCCCCATGAGTTCGACCTGTTCGATGACGAGCATCCGTTCTACCAGGTTCCCCACCTTGTCTATATGGGTGGCAAAAAGGAATGCGACCCCGTGAGCGAATGCATGATCGATGTTCCCAAGCCGGAGAAGTTCCTATTCTCCATGCGGAGCGCCGAGCACCTCGATGCCCTTCCGTTTGATCTTGCGGCGCGGTATCTCGTGGTGGCTCAGGCGCTCGATAAAGCAGGGATCAAGACACCTGTCGAGGGCAATACGTCGGCCAAGAGCGGCAAGGCCTATGCCCCCAAGGGCGCTTTGGGCACGGGCTGGTGCGGTGCGTTGGGCGGCGTCTACCTAGAGGGAAAAAGCCTTTTCGAAACGCTTGTGCTTAACTGGGTGCTGTTTCTGAGCAACGTGTCCGTCACTGCGAGCGATGACTTCGCTCCCTGGGAGCGTGAGGTTCCGTCACCCGATACATGCCAACGCGAGCCGACCGGCCCCATCGACCTGCTTACCTGGCAGAGTCGCAGAATCCGTCTCGTGCCAGACGAGAGCGGGGCATTCGTTCGCGGCGTCATCATCAGCTACGGTGACGTGCTGGTTCCCGCGAACAAGCAGCGCTTCGAGATGATGACGGGCTGGCGGGAAAGCAAGCAGCAGCAGAAAAAACTCGGTACGGCAACCGTTCCGCTCATGCCTGCTGCCCTCGATACCGCTCGCGCGCTGTGGCGCAACCTGCCGAGCTTGTTGGCGGTTGCGGAGGAGGAGCGACTACGCCCCGGGGTCATCCGCTGGATGGGGGAGGTGCAGGACGTTCAACATGCGGATGATTGGCGGTTCAAGCTCCGCATCGTGTGCCAGGGGGTCAAATACGGCACGCAAAGCAGCGTCGTCGACGACGCCATGACCGATACGGTCGACCTGCGCGCGACGCTCATGCGCAAGGATTCCGAGGCATTGACCAACATGCTCGAGTTGATTCGTCAGACCGACATCGCCGTCGGCGCCTTCGTGAAATTTGCCCAGAACATCGAACGCACCCAGGGCGACAGGCGTCGTTACGAGACGTTCTCAGACGCCGCCGCCCAGGCAACCAAAGACGATATGAGGGAACGCGCCTACGACGCTTTGGACGCGTTGTACCGTCGACGCATCGCGGATTTCCCCGATCGCGATGTCGCGGCATATTGCGAGGCGTGGCGCGCAGAGGCACGCGGGATTCTGAGAAAACTTGCTCAGGCATACGTTTCCCGCCGTCATATCTCGTACTTTGCAGAGCGCGATGAGGTGTCTGCAGGCAGGGCACTGATGTGGTTCGAGCGCGACCTTGCGCAGGCACTTGCATGAGAAAGGAGGGCGGATATGTCATCGCTCTATGAACGCGCGAACAAGGTAGCGCTGTTCGTGCAGAGAAAGATCGTCAACCTTCAACGCGCGTATGTGAATAAGGGAGCCGGTGCCGCGCAGGCTCGCGCTACGCTCGCGCGCCTGCGTCGCCTTGGAATGCCCGGGGGCGCATCTTGGATCTCTGTAGGAGAGGATTTGTTCGAAGGCATCTGCGACCTCGGGCTATCCGGGGTGGATGAGGCCAGGGCGCTCGGGGCAATCGCGGCGTCCCTGCGACTCTATGCCTACCATCAGCAGTCCCGGACCGTTCCGATGGCAATGACGGAAGCTCCCGGAGCATCCCGCAAGCGGCGGCGTTCTTTTGGTTGGTCTTGCCGGCGCATTGAATACGACAGGGAGAAAGCGAAGGGAGTGCGCCGTCGGATGGCTGCTATCGAGAGCGCTCGCGACCTCGACGGCATCGAGCATCACATGCGCGCCCTCATCATGCTCATGCGGGATAAAGCCGTTCAGGTCGACTACTTCCTTCTCGCGTGCGACCTGTATCTCCTGCAAATCCCAAGCGCCCGCAGCGACGTGTTCATGCGCTGGTCGAAGGATTATTTCACCGCAGAACCCGACGATGCCCCTGCGGATTCAATGGCCGGCACATCCGAAAACAACCAGAACTAGGAGGTACTTCATGTATCTTGATATCTATGCGTTGGAGAGCGTTCCGCCCAGCAACATCAACCGCGACGATACCGGGAGCCCCAAGACCGCCGTGTACGGCGGTGCGCTGCGCGCACGCGTCTCGAGCCAGGCTTGGAAGCGTGCCATGCGCGAGATGTTCCCGAGTCTCTTGCCCGAAGGCCAGCTCGGCGTCCGCACAAAGTTCGTCGTTCCGCTTATAGCCGAGCGCATCGCCGCCAAGCGCGAGGACCTTGCGGATCGAGCGGAGGATTTCGCCCGGGCGGTGCTGGATGCCACGGGTATCAAATCTACCGAGACCGACCGCAAGGGCACCGATGAAGGAACGCTGGCGACGAGCTACCTGGTGTTCATCGCTAACCGCGAGCTCGATGACCTTGCCGACATCGCGATTGCCTGGGCGGATGAGGGCGTTGACCCCAAGAAGGTCGACGCGAAGGCGAAGAAGGCCGTCCAGCAGGTGTTCAAGGGGATCCAGGCGGTGGACATCGCGCTGTTCGGCCGTATGCTCGCCGACGCCACGGACCTTAACGTCGATGCGTGCGCGCAGGTTGCCCATGCCATCTCGGTCAACGAGATCTCGCAGGAGTACGACTACTTCACAGCCGTGGACGATTGCGCTTCCGATGACAACGCAGGCGCGGGGATGCTGGGCACGGTGAGCTTCAATTCCTCGACCCTTTACCGGTATGCGACCGTGAACATCGATGCGCTTGCGGAGCAGCTCGAGAGCGCCGAGGCCGCAGCGGCCGGCGTGGCTGCATTCGTCGAGGCGTTCGTCACCTCGATGCCTTCGGGCAAGCAAAACACGTTTGCGAATCGCACCCTGCCGAATGCGGTTGCCGTCTCCTTGCGCGAGGACCAGCCGATCAACCTCGCCTCTGCTTTCGAGTGTCCCGTGTATGCCGAGCGCGACCGGTCCATCACGCAGATCGCAGCTGATCGCCTCGCCTCGTGCGCCCGCGATGTTGAGGCGGCCTATGCTCGGCCGGCGGCACAGAGCTGGCATGTTTCCTACGGCATCGATCCTGCGAGCTTGGATTATTTCGGAGCGGGCGTGTCCTTCGATGCCCTCATGGACGCAGTGCGCGCAGCCGTCGGCGCCGCGCTCGCGCCGAAGGAGTGATCATGTCGGTGCTTCTGCTCCGCCTTGCCGGCCCTATGCAATCGTGGGGCGACTCCTCGCGCTTCGCGCGCAGGACGACGAGGCGTGAGCCCACGAAGAGCGGCATCGTCGGGTTGATCGCCTCCGCGCTCGGCCGGACGCGTGAAGACCCGGTCGATGATTTGGCGCAGCTTGAATTGGCCGTCCGCGTCGAGCAGCCCGGACAGCTCATGCGCGATTTCCAAACGGAGCGGCCTTTGCAGGGCAAGCCCATGCCGCTGTCCAATCGCTACTACCTAGCGGATGCATGCTTCCTGGCGGCGCTGGGAGGATCGGATGAGCTGCTGCGACGCATCGAAGCCGCGCTCAGGCTGCCTCGTCGCCCCCTATACCTGGGAAGGCGATCGTGTCCGGCTGATATGCCGCTGTGCCTGGGTATCGATTCCGATGCCGATGACGTGCGCGCAGTGCTCTCGGTGGCACCTTGGGCGGCTTCCGAGCACTATAAAGCGCGCCATTCCGGTGTGGCCTCGCTTGAGGTGGTTGCGGATGCGCGCGATGGTGAGGTTTGCGAGAGCTGGGCAGACTATCCGCTGACTTTTAGCGCTTCTGGACGGCGTTATGCGTGCCGGCCAGTCGTTCGTTTGCGGGTGCCCAATCCGGATGTGGATGCATCCGATGCCGGGGAGCCGGTCGAGAACGCGTTTCGCTCTCGAGGTGACGAATCGGTACCCGAGCACGATCCGCTGGGATGGATGGAATGAGGTGAACCATGTACCTATCACGAGTTACCTTGAGCCTATCGCGCGTTGATGCCATCGCGTTCGCAAGCTCGCCGTATCGGATTCACGCCGCGGTCGAGCAGGCCTTTCCGCCCCAAGCTGCGCGGACGACGGATCGAGGAAGGATCCTCTGGCGCTTGGATGAGGTACCCGGCGCCGTGGACGAGGCGTGGCTCTATGTGCTGAGCCCGGAGCGCCCCGACCTCACGCATATCTGCGAGCAGGCGGGGATGCCGGGGAGCCCCTCATGGGTTACCAAGGCGTACGCTCCTGTGCTCGAGCGCATCGCTTCCGGGCAGCTTTGGCAGTTCAGGCTCAAGGCGAATCCGGCGCGCAAGGTGTTCGTCGATAAGGGGACGCGCGCCCGCGAAGGCGTCGTCGGAACGATCCAGGGACATGTGACCGAGGCTCAGCAGCGATCCTGGCTGCTTGACCGTGCCGAGGCCCATGGGTTCCGCATCGCGCAAACGGAAGAGGGCTTTGATCGGCTTGTCGTGTCGCACCGGAAGCGCGAGGTGTTCAAGCGGAAGGAAGGCGTGGTCACGCTTACGACCGCCCAGTTCGATGGCGTGCTCGAGGTGACCGACGCCGAGGCGTTCCGGCATGTGCTCGGGTTCGGCCTGGGGCGTGCGCGCGGCTTCGGGTGCGGTCTCATGACGATCGCGCCCGCGGGGGAATCCTGCCATGCATGACGGAACCGACGACACGCGCTTGAGTGACGCTGCCGCAGGGGGCGGTGCGACCCCGTCCACCGTCCCTCCCGTTCTGGCGGACCTCGTTCGCGCGGACGAGCGCATTTCGTTTCTGTATTTCGAGCACTGCGTGGTAAACCAAGCGGAGAACGCTATCGCCATCACCGACGATGAGGGAACGATACGCGTCCCGGTTGCCACGCTCGGCGTATTGATGCTGGGCCCGGGCACTACCATCTCTCATAAGGCTATGGCGACGATAGGGGAGAATGGCGCGAGCGTGGTATGGGTGGGCGAACGCGGTGTGAGGATGTATGCATCGGGACGCCCGCTCACCCATTCGAGTCGCCTGCTCGTGCGCCAGGCCCGTCTTGTTTCGAATACGAGGACGCGCTTGGCCGTCGCGCGACGGATGTATCAGATGCGCTTCCCAGACGAGGACGTGAGCTCTCTCGCTATGCAGCAGCTACGCGGCCGCGAAGGAGCGCGTGTGCGCAAGGTGTACGGGCACTGGTCAAAGGAGACGGGTGTCGAGTGGAAGCGGCGCGACTTCGATCCCGACGATTACGATACCGGCTCGGAGATCAACAAGGCGCTTTCTGCCGCCCACGCATGCTTATATGGAATCACCCATGCGGTCATCGTCGCGCTGGGCTGCTCTCCCGGTTTGGGATTCGTTCATACGGGTCATGAGCGCTCGTTTGTATACGACATCGCAGACCTATATAAGGCCGAGCTTTCGATTCCCGTGGCATTTCGCACGACGGCTGCGAAGCCTGATGATATCGGTGCGGCGACGCGAAAGAATATGCGGGACGCCCTGTATGACCTTTCCATCATGAAGCGCATGGTATCTGATATCACCCATTTGCTCATGGAAGAGGATGGGGAAGCTGATGCCGATGAATCTGACGAGCTGTGGTTGTGGGACGAGAAGCTCGGCGAGGTTGCGGCGGGCACGCTATATGCAGACGCTGCGGAGGGTGATGCGTGATGGTCGTGATGGTGCTGACTGCCTGTCCGACGGGCGTGCGCGGTGATTTGACTCGATGGTTGCTTGAGATTGCTCCCGGGGTGTTTGTAGGGAGGCTGTCCGCGCGGGTGCGGACGCGGCTTTGGCTCCGTGTGTGCTCCCTCATGAAATCTGGCAGAGCGATCATGGTTTATAGCGCACGTAATGAGCAGCACCTTGAGTTCGAGGTGTTCCAACCCGACTGGAAACCGGTGGATTGCGATGGGGTGAGACTCATCAAACGTCCCGCCGGCACCGATGATGCGACGCTGATGGGGTCTTTGCCATCGGGTTGGAGCAGCGCTTCGAAGTATCGGAGGGCGCGTAAGTATCGCGGTTGACCCAAACTTCGCTCGATATAATGAAGCGGAATACTGAGGCGCCCCGCGATGTTAGCAGGTATCGAAGTGTGCTCCCCGCACACGCGGGGATGATCCCGGGCAGGGCTTCAGCTCTTCCATTCCTCCACCGTGCTCCCCGCACACGCGGGGATGATCCCGCCCCGAGCACCTCGGCCGCCTCTTCAAGCACGTGCTCCCCGCACACGCGGGGATGATCCCGACACGTGGTACGAGACCGGTTTCGACCGTCAGTGCTCCCCGCACACGCGGGGATGATCCCTATTCACCGGCGATGACGTTGAACGGCTTATCGTGCTCCCCGCACACGCGGGGATGATCCCGTTGATGCGATCGACCTCGGTGTGCTCGATGGGTGCTCCCCGCACACGCGGGGATGATCCCCTGGGGCTCAATCCACCTAATGGGCGCATATCGTGCTCCCCGCACACGCGGGGATGATCCCGAGGATTCGCGCCACCTGCGCCCATGGGAGTTGTGCTCCCCGCACACGCGGGGATGATCCCTGCGACGGGAGGGCATGTTGACGGCACGCGAGGTGCTCCCCGCACACGCGGGGATGATCCCACGTTCCTCATCCACTCGGGGCGGCCGAGGCCGTGCTCCCCGCACACGCGGGGATGATCCCCGGCGGTTGCCGGTGGTGTCCGTGAGGAACGCGTGCTCCCCGCACACGCGGGGATGATCCCCTGCCGCCGGGCGTGTCGCCCGAGGACATCGAGTGCTCCCCGCACACGCGGGGATGATCCCGCTCCGGTTCGCCATGTTTTTACCGTCTGAGCGTGCTCCCCGCACACGCGGGGATGATCCCCTGCGCGAGGTCGATGAGGATGCGAAAGCATGGTGCTCCCCGCACACGCGGGGATGATCCCGCCAAGGCCGCGGAGATGCTTGCCTCGACCCGGTGCTCCCCGCACACGCGGGGATGATCCCCCGGAGATGGAGCCGCGCGACCTGCTCGCCAAGTGCTCCCCGCACACGCGGGGATGATCCCGATCGCGGATGGGACGTCGACGCCATGGCGCAGTGCTCCCCGCACACGCGGGGATGATCCTACCTTGCGACGTTCGCAAGTGGTGCCATAGCCGTGCTCCCCGCACACGCGGGGATGATCCCCGCGTGGGAGTCCCGAACCCTCCAGCTCGAACGTGCTCCCCGCACACGCGGGGATGATCCCCGGCGGCAGTCTGCCAATCCATCGCACCGCCTGTGCTCCCCGCACACGCGGGGATGATCCCGTAGCCGGCCCGAACGACCACGTCGGCTTCGTGTGCTCCCCGCACACGCGGGGATGATCCCAACTCCTCGAACCCCTGGACGGTCTACCCCAAGTGCTCCCCGCACACGCGGGGATGATCCCAGGAACAGGGCGCCGTGGTCGCGCTCCAGCTTGTGCTCCCCGCACACGCGGGGATGATCCTTCGTCAAGCATGGTCTGTCCTTCCTATCCGTCGTGCTCCCCGCACACGCGGGGATGATCCCCAGCCGGGAACCCCAAACCATCGACCTCGAACGTGCTCCCCGCACACGCGGGGATGATCCCTCCCTATGGATGTCCTGCAGCCTGTACATGAGGTGCTCCCCGCACACGCGGGGATGATCCCTGCAAGCACAACGGCGTGCGCGTCTACGGCTAGTGCTCCCCGCACACGCGGGGATGATCCCGGCCGTCCGCGCCCGTGGTGTTGAACTCGATGGTGCTCCCCGCACACGCGGGGATGATCCCCACGCGGGCGACGAACGACTCGCCCACGCCGAGTGCTCCCCGCACACGCGGGGATGATCCCTACGAGTATCACGAGGGTGTAGTCGCAAAGTCGTGCTCCCCGCACACGCGGGGATGATCCCTACGAGTATCACGAGGGTGTAGTCGCAAAGTCGTGCTCCCCGCACACGCGGGGATGATCCCATCCTAGGACTCATCTCCGGTGGTGCCACCCTGTGCTCCCCGCACACGCGGGGATGATCCCAGCCCCGGGCTCGCGCCCATCATCTCCGCCTTGTGCTCCCCGCACACGCGGGGATGATCCCTCACCCACGAGCGCCCCGACAGTTGGGAGCGCGTGCTCCCCGCACACGCGGGGATGATCCGAGGAGGAGTACTACGACAAGAAGGAGGGCGCGGTGCTCCCCGCACACGCGGGGATGATCCCCTTCTTGACGAGCGTGAAAGCCTGGGCAAGAGTGCTCCCCGCACACGCGGGGATGATCCAGCGCATCGCCGAGATCTCGCCGACCTTCGGGAGTGCTCCCCGCACACGCGGGGATGATCCCCTTCTTGACGAGCGTGAAAGCCTGGGCAAGAGGTGCTCCCCGCACACGCGGGGATGATCCCCGATCGCGCGACCTCCTCGTATCTGCTCGCTCGTGCTCCCCGCACACGCGGGGATGATCCCCTAATCCTCGGCGGAAACTGGCCGCTCGGTGAGTGCTCCCCGCACACGCGGGGATGATCCCACCATCACGCGAAAACTGCGCGAATACCACGCGTGCTCCCCGCACACGCGGGGATGATCCCAGCGCGCCCTCCTCCGGGATGTGCCGGAGCTCGTGCTCCCCGCACACGCGGGGATGATCCTCCCAGACGGGTATGCGCGATATGGGGCGCAAGGTGCTCCCCGCACACGCGGGGATGATCCCTTCACGCCGACCTCGACCTTGCCGTGCCTCCAGTGCTCCCCGCACACGCGGGGATGATCCCATGAAGGCACGTGTCATCGACGAGCGCGACGCGTGCTCCCCGCACACGCGGGGATGATCCTACACGACCGCCGCGCGTCGTGATGCGTATATTGTGCTCCCCGCACACGCGGGGATGATCCCAGCGAAATGGAGTTGAAAGATTACTACCGTAAGTGCTCCCCGCACACGCGGGGATGATCCTTAACGCGGGCGATGAAAATGGCCAATAAGGAGGTGCTCCCCGCACACGCGGGGATGATCCCCATAAGCAGTCGGTCGCATGCAGTTCGCAGACGTGCTCCCCGCACACGCGGGGATGATCCCCATGCCAGGAAGAATTCATGCCCTCCGATATAGTGCTCCCCGCACACGCGGGGATGATCCCGGTCACCGGAATCGAACGCATGGATCCGGAAAGTGCTCCCCGCACACGCGGGGATGATCCCGAGCAATCGCATTTGATTCCAGATAAAGCCGAGTGCTCCCCGCACACGCGGGGATGATCCCTACCAGGCGTTCTCGGCCGAGGCCATCATGGCGTGCTCCCCGCGCACGCGGGGATGATCCCACGTAGGGCAACGCGTTAAATCGCTGCTAGATGTGCTCCCCGCGCACGCGGGGATGATCCCGCTCCCACGTCTCGCCGCCGTCCTCGCTCACCGTGCTCCCCGCGCACGCGGGGATGATCCCAGCCCCTGCCGCTCCTCGTTCTCGATGTACTCGTGCTCCCCGCGCACGCGGGGATGATCCCAGGGGTGCTCCGCGATACGAGTGCTTCGTCGAGTGCTCCCCGCGCACGCGGGGATGATCCCTACATGCCCGGCTTCTGCGCATGGATGGCCGGGTGCTCCCCGCGCACGCGGGGATGATCCCACACCTCTAACGACCGAGACATGCCGAACGAGGTGCTCCCCGCGCACGCGGGGATGATCCCTCAGCCGCCCTCACGTCGCCGCCGACGGCCTTGTGCTCCCCGCGCACGCGGGGATGATCCCGGCAGCACGACAGCCTGAAGCGCGCGATCATGGTGCTCCCCGCGCACGCGGGGATGATCCCGCCGTGGCGGAGACGATGGGATACGGCTCCTCGTGCTCCCCGCGCACGCGGGGATGATCCCCGGTTCGACGGCGAGCCCGACTGCTTGAGGGGATGATCCCACGGCGGCGGAGATACGCGCGTACGCGGAGAGGTGCTCCCCGCGCACGCGGGGATGATCCCAGACCCGGGCTCACCCCCATCGTCTCCGCTTTGTGCTCCCCGCGCACGCGGGGATGATCCCGTGCGGAACCGCGGCGGTCGCATCGTGAACACGTGCTCCCCGCGCACGCGGGGATGATCCACGTCTAGGTCGATGGCGAAGACGCCGCCGGACGGGTGCTCCCCGCGCACGCGGGGATGATCCCGACGAGGTCGTTTCGCTTCTGCCCCTGCGTCCGTGCTCCCCGCACACGCGGGGATGATCCCGCTTGCGGCGCGGTCGTGACCGGGAAGACCCGGTGTTCCCCGCGCACGCGGGGATGATCCCTACACCGATAACTCAATCAGCGCAGACTACAGGTGCTCCCCGCACACGCGGGGATGATCCCGACGTGCGCACGGCGGCGGTGACGCTCACGCTGTGCTCCCCGCACACGCGGGGATGACCCCGGTACCGACCCCGTGGGGATACGCCGTCGTGCGTGCTTCCCGCTCACGCGGGGATGATCCCCCGCCGAACCCGAACTACCCGGATGGCGAGCCGTGCTCCCCGCGCACGCGGGGATGATTCCGGGAAGTCAAGCTGGGTAATCTCCGGGCTGTCGTGCTCCCCGCGCACGCGGGGATGATCCCATCCGCATGCCGTACCGCGAGTACGCGGCGGAGTGCTCCCCGCGCACGTGGGGATGATCCCGCCTTGGCCACGCCGGAGTTCTTGGGGTTGGTGTGCTCCCCGCGTATGCGGGGATGATCCCGTGTTGATCTCCGTCACCTAGATGTAGGAGTCGTGCTCCCCGCTTATGCGGGGATGATCCTGGCGCGGGGACGCGCATGTACCAGAAGATCATGTGCTCCCCGCGCACGTGGGGATGATCCCACGTTGCAGAAGACCTTGCGCTTCGTCTCTTGGTGTTCCCCGCGTATGCGGGGATGATCCGTACGACACCGAGACGGCTGAGGAGGTCGCCGAGTGCTCCCCGCGCATGCGGGAATGATCCCTTCGACTACGACATTCAGAAGGTGCACGATGAGTGCTCCCCGCGCACGCGAGGATGGTTCGTAAAAAAGAAAAAAATGGGATGTAATCTAAAAAGCGCTCGAATCCCATTCCCGTTTCGGATAGGAGTTCGAGCGCTCCTATATTTCAGCACTGCCCACGCGTACGGAGCAACCCCTTATCGCAGCCCCGTCACCCTCAAACCACCACCGCAAACGCAATCGCGAGGTCGGCTTCGTTGCTGATGCTCACTAATATATGGCGCACGCCGGCCTGCTCGCAGATGCGCGCGAGCTCGGGCGTCATCTGCACGTGGGGGCTGCCGTCGTCCGCGGCGAGCGTCTCGACCAGTCTCAAATCGAACGTGCCTGCCTCCGTCAGATGCGCGAGCGCTTTGAACACGGCTTCCTTCGCCGCGAACCTGCCCGCCAGATACGAGGCACGCCCCGCACCCCGCTCCGCGGCCCCGGCCCGCTCGCGCGCCGTGAACGTCCGCGCGGTGAACCCGTCCGCCTCGCGGTCGAGACGCCCGATCTCGCTGATAGTGACCGCGTCGACCCCGATGCCGCGGGGCGTGCCGGCTCCGTCCATGACAACCTCGCTCGCCTCAGCCATCCAACACATCCGACGCTATTGTACGGCGAGTGAGGCCATCCGGGCAGTCTAGGTGAGGATGCGCTCCCATTCGGGGTGCTTCTCGAACCAGTGCACGGCGTAGCTGCAGGTGGGACGCGCCCTCCGACCGTTGCGCTCGAGCTCGCGCGCGCATGCGTCCATGAGCTTGCCGGCCATGCCCAGCCCGCGCAGGCTCGGGTCCACGAAGGTATGGTCAATATCCACGACGCCCTTGTCGCACGCGGGGAAGGTGACCTCGGCGGCCGCCTTGCCGTCATCCCCGAGAAGGCGGATGGCGTTCTCCTCGATGGTGAACTGCGGTTCGCGCTGCTCGTCCATGACCGACCTCCTCTAGAAGATGGGGCAGGCCGCGCCGTTATCGAGCTCCGCCTGCTCCTCGGGCGACACGCTCGGCGCCGCGCCGTCGGCGAACTCCTTGCCCAGGTACGCGATGATGTCGTCCGACTCGTACATGGGCGCGCCGTCGATGAACAGGCACGGCACCTGCGCCTTGCCGCCCACGCGTTCGAGCGTGGCGCGCGCCTCGGTGTCGGCCGTGATGTCGCGCAGCGGCAGCTCGATGTCGTGCTGGCTCATATAGAGGAGCACCTTGCGGCAGTAGGGGCAGGTCGGCATGATGTAGAGCTCGTAGGTGGTTGCCATGGCGGCTCCTTTCGGAATGCGGGGCGTGGAGCGCCTCCGCTGGAGAATATGTTGCCTCTCTTGTCCCCAATTCTGCCGTTGGTAAGCACGAGGCGCGTCGAAACGGGCGGCTGCTGCCCGCAGGCTTGAGCGGCTTGCGAGATTCGTCGCGCTCTAACGCGGAAGAACCCGTTCCGGATGGGCCGTCTGCCAATTCACGTGCCTAAATTTGTCAACTTTAGGCGCGAGGCTCCTTGCTGAGTGTGCTTCATGCGTAAAGTTGACAGTTTTGTGCCCGAAGCGTGGCATTGCGGCTCGCACACGAAGCGCCCGCCGCAGCCCACCGCCACCCCGCACCCCGCGCCCGCCCCACGCCCCCAACCCCCAGCTCAGCCTCCCAATGCGAAGACTTTGTGGAGCCTTATGGATACGCCCGCGCCCGTGTATACTACTGAAGCTGTGCCTTTATGGGGAGGATTCTGCCTCGAAGCTGCGCCGATGGGTTGCAAGGCAACGCGCGGGGGAGAACTCGAACCGGCGGCACGCATGTCAGTAGTGGTCCGCTGGGGGCGAGCGCAAGGGGTGCTCGCGGGTCCCATGACCACCGAGGGTTAGGATCATTGAATGATCAGCATGATTCTCGGCCGTAAGATCGGCATGACCCAGGTGTGGGACGACGAGGATAACGTCGTTCCCGTCACGGTCATCCAGGCTGGCCCCTGCGCCGTCTCGCAGGTTAAAACCAAGGCGACCGATGGCTACGACGCCGTGCAGATCGGCTTCGGAGACATCAAGGTCAAGAACGTCAACAAGCCCATGGCTGGTCACTTCGCCAAGGCCGGCGTCGAGCCCGTGCGGTACCTCCGCGAGGTTCGCGTCGAGAACGGCGAGGACCACAAGGTCGGCGAGGTCGTGACCGTTGCCGATTTCGCCGACGTCGCCAAGGTCGATGTCATCGGCACCTCCAAGGGCAAGGGCTTCCAGGGTCGCATCAAGCGCTGGGGTCAGCGTCGCGGTCCCATGACCCACGGCTCCCACTTCAAGCGTCACCCGGGTTCCATCGGCCAGTGCGCCTACCCCGCGCGCGTCCTCAAGGGCGTCAAGATGGCCGGTCACATGGGCAATGAGCGCGTGACCGTGAAGAACCTGACCGTTGTCCGCGTCGATGCCGACCAGAACCTCATCCTCGTGAAGGGCGCCGTCCCCGGTGCCAAGAACGGCCTGGTCGCCATCCGTATGGCGTAATGCTCGATACGCTAAAGCCCACGTCATACCAAGGAGAACACGCACATGTCGAAATTTGAAGTCAAGAACAGCGAGGGTCAGAAGGTCTCTGAGGCCGACCTCGCTGCCGAGGTGTACGGCATCGAGCCGAACATCCACGTCATGCACCACATCGTGAAGTGCCAGCAGGCCTGCTGGCGCAGCGGCACCCAGTCCACCAAGGGCCGCAGCGAGGTGTCCGGCGGCGGCGCCAAGCCGTGGCGTCAGAAGGGCACCGGCCGTGCCCGCCAGGGCTCCATCCGCGCCGGCCAGTGGCGTCACGGTGGCGTCATCCACGGCCCCAAGCCGCGCCTCTACACCAAGCGCATGAACAACAAAGAGGTCAAGCTCGCCATGCGCTCCGCGCTCTCCGCGAAGCTGCGCGACGGTGAGCTCGTGCTCGTGGACGACTACGGCTTCGAGAAGCCGTCCACCAAGGCCGCCGTGGCCATGCTCAAGGCCCTCGGCATCTACGGCAAGCGCCTCACCATCATCGTTCGCGAGGACGACATCAACGCGTTCCTCTCGTTCCGCAACATCCCCAAGACGTTCATCATCACGCCCGATGAGGCCAACACCTACGACCTCGTCAACAACGGCGCTCTGCTGATGCCCGCCGATGTTGCCGTTCACTTCGGGGAGGTGCTTGCATAAATGACCGCCCACGAGATCATCATCCGCCCGATCGTGTCCGAGCGTTCCTTCGACATGATGTCGGAGAACAAGTACACGTTCGAGGTCGCTCGCGACGCGAACAAGTACCAGATCAAGGATGCCATCGAGGAGCTCTTCAACGTCAAGGTCACCTCGGTGAACACCATCAACGTGAAGCCCAAGACGAAGCGCGTGCGCTATGTGGCCGGCAAGACCCGCCAGTGGAAGAAGGCCATCGTCACGCTCGCCGACGGCGACTCGATCGAGATCTACGGCAACCAGGCCTAAACCTGGCTCCGTACGCCCGCTCCGGCGGGCATCGTATCGGGGGCTCGAAGATGGAGCCGCCCGGTACCGTGGTAATCCGGTGTCGACGCACCCGGGGGCGAACGCTCCCTATCCCTGATGCGCCGGCCAACGGAAAGAGACGAAAGGGATTGTAATGGCTGTCAAACACCTCAAGCCGACCAGCGCGGGTCGCCGTTGGCAGACGGTCTCGGACTTCGCCGAGATCACCTGCACGAAGCCCGAGAAGTCGCTTCTCGAGCCGCTGCCCAAGAAGGCCGGTCGTAACAACCAGGGTCGCATCACGACCCGTCACCAGGGCGGCGGCGTGAAGCGCCGTTACCGTCGCATCGACTTCAAGCGCAACAAGGACGGCGTGCCGGCCAAGGTCGCGACCATCGAGTACGACCCCAACCGCTCCGCCCGCATCGCCCTGCTCCACTACGTGGACGGCGAGAAGCGCTACATCCTCGCCCCCAAGGGCCTCAAGGTCGGCGACACCGTGGTGTCCGGCTCCGATGCCGACATCAAGCCCGGTAACGCCCTGCCCCTCGCGGACATCCCCGTGGGTACCCTCATCCACGCGGTCGAGTTCCAGCCCGGCAAGGGCGCCGCGATCGCCCGTTCCGCCGGCAACTCCTGCCAGCTCATGGGCAAGGAGGGCAAGTACGCCATCCTGCGCATGCCCTCCTCGGAGATGCGCCGCGTGCTCATCACCTGCCGCGCCACAGTGGGCGAGGTCGGCAACGCCGAGCACTCCAACATCGTGATCGGTAAGGCCGGCCGCAAGCGCTACATGAACGTGCGCCCGACCGTCCGCGGTACCGTCATGAACCCGGTCGACCACCCGCACGGCGGTGGCGAGGGCAAGAACCACACCTCTGGCCGCCCGTCCATGACCCCGTGGGGCAAGCCGACCAAGGGCTATCGCACGCGCAAGAAGAAGAAGGCTTCGAACAGCCTCATCATCCGTCGCCGCCGCAAGTAGTCCGAGATACCGAGAAGGAGTAAGAACCAATGAGCAGAAGTCTCAAAAAGGGGCCGTTCGTGGAAGCTCGCCTGCTCTCGCGTATCATCGCGATGAACGAGGCCGGCACGAAGGACGTCGTGAAGACGTGGTCGCGCGCGTCCACGATCTTCCCCGAGATGGTGGGCCACACCATCGCCGTCCACGACGGGCGCAAGCACGTGCCCGTGTACATCACCGAGTCCATGGTCGGCCATAAGCTGGGCGAGTTCGCGCCCACCCGCACGTTCCGCGGTCACAAGGCCAAGTAGGGGGTTTCACGTACATGGCAACTAAAGCTACCGATACCGAGACCCGCGAGGTGCGCGCCGTCGCGAAGTACGTGCGCGTCTCGCCTTCCAAGGCTCGCCTCGTGGTCGATCTCATCCGTCGCAAGTCTGTCGAGCAGGCTTTCGACATCCTGCATTTCTGCGAGCGCGCCGTCGCCGTGGACGTGGAGAAGTGCCTCCGCTCCGCTGTGGCCAACGCCGTGAACAACAACGGCATGCGCGCCGATGACCTCGTGGTCGCCGCCGCCTACGTGGACGAGGGCCCCACGCTCAAGCGCATCCGCCCGCGCGCCAAGGGTTCCGCCTCGCGCATCCTCAAGCGCACGAGCCACATCACCATCGTCGTCGCTCCGCGAAAGGAGGCTTAACGCACTATGGGTCAGAAAGTCTACCCCACCGGTTTCCGTCTCGGCATCACCGAGAACTGGCGCTCCCGTTGGTACGCCGACAAGGACTACGCCAAGACCCTCGGTAACGACCTTGAGCTCCGCAAGTACCTGGCCAAGCGCCTCCGTCGTGCCGCCGTCTCCCGCGTGGAGATCGAGCGCGCCGGCGATAAGGTGAAGGTCATCATCTACACCGCCCGCCCCGGCATCGTGATCGGCAAGAAGGGCGCGGAGATCGACCAGATCCGCACCGAGCTCGAGAAGGTCGCTGGCGTCTCCAAGGGCCAGCTCTCCGTCGACGTCATCGAGATCAAGCGTCCCGAGCTCGACGCCGTGCTCGTCGCCCAGTCCATCGCCGAGCAGCTCGAGGGCCGCGTGGCCTTCCGTCGCGCCATGCGCAAGGCCGTCCAGTCCGCCCGCAAGGCTGGCGCCAAGGGCATTCGTATCCAGTGCTCCGGCCGCCTCGGCGGCGCCGAGATGGGTCGCCGCGAGTGGTACCGCGAGGGTCGCGTGCCGCTGCACACCCTGCGCGCCAAGATCGACTATGGCCAGGCCACCGCGCACACCACGATGGGTTCCTGCGGCGTCAAGGTCTGGATCTACCTGGGCGAGAAGCTTCCCGGCCAGCCCGTTCCGAACCCGGCGCTCGAGGGCTCCTCGCGTCCGCGCCGTCGTAACTCCGAGAGGAGGGGTCAGTAGTGCTTGCCCCTAAGCGTGTCCTTCACCGCAAGGTGCAGCGTGGCTCCATGAAGGGCCATGCCAAGGGTAATACCGAGCTGCATTTCGGTGACTACGGCATCAAGGCCCTCGAGGCCCATTGGATCACCAACCGCCAGATCGAGGCCGCTCGTGTTGCCATGACCCGTTACATGCGTCGTGGCGGCCGCGTGTTCATCACGATCTTCCCCGACAAGCCCATCACCAAGAAGCCCGCCGAGACCCGCATGGGTTCCGGTAAGGGCAACCCCGAGGAGTGGGTGGCCGTCGTGAAGCCCGGTCGCATCATGTTCGAGATCTCGGGCGTGTCCGAGGAGATCGCGCGCGAGGCGCTCCGCCTGGCGCAGCACAAGCTCCCCATCAAGACCAAGATCGTGTCCCGCGCGGAGCAAGACGGGGAGGATAAGTAAATGAAGCCCGCAGAGATTCGTGCGCTTTCCGACGAGCAGCTCGTCGAAAAGCTGAAGGAAGGTCGAGCCGAGCTCTTCAACCTTCGTTTCCAGATGGCCACGAGCCAGCTCGACAACACCGCTCGCGTCAAGACCGTGAAGAAGGACATCGCGCGCATTCTCACCGAGCAGCGCGCCCGCGAGATCGCGGCCGAGAAGTCCGCTGCGGCAGAGTAGAGCTTGAGGAGATAAGATGAGCGATACTACGCGTAACACGCGCAAGGTCCGTACCGGCACGGTCGTCTCCATCTCGGGCAACAAGACCATCGTTGTCCAGACCCTGGAGCGCAAGCGTCACCCCAAGTACGGCAAGATGATGACCAGCACCAAGAAGCTTCATGCACATGATGAGGAGTGCACCGCCGGCGTGGGCGATACGGTTCGCGTCATGGAGACCCGTCCTCTGTCCAAGATGAAGCGCTGGCGTCTCGTTGAGATCATCGAGCGCGCCAAGTAGGCTGCATTGATTGTTCACCCGGCGATGTGCGCTGCGTGACGGGGAGTCACCCCGCGGCATGCGCAGCGCACCTCTCGTCGGCCTAGGTTCGGAGGAACTACCATGATTCAAATGCAAACCATGCTCAACGTCGCCGATAACTCCGGTGCGCGCAAGGTTCGCTGCATCAAGGTGCTCGGTGGCTCCAAGCGCCGCTATGCAGGAATCGGCGACGTTATCGTGGCTGCCGTGCAGGAGGCCACGCCCGGCGCCAACGTCAAGAAGAAGGACGTTGTGAAGTGCGTCGTCGTGCGCACGGTGAAGGAGGTCCGCCGCAAGGACGGCTCCTACATCCGCTTCGACGACAACGCCTGCGTCGTCATCAACAACGACGGTTCGCCCGTGGGCACCCGTATCTTCGGGCCCGTGGCGCGCGAGCTGCGTGACAAGAAGTACATGAAGATCGTCTCGCTTGCTCCCGAGACCCTGTAAAGAGAGGAGAGAACGCATATGCCTAAGATGCAGATCAAGACGGGCGACACCGTCAAGATTCTCTCCGGCAAGGATCGCGGCAAGCAGGGCACCGTTCTGCGCGCGTACCCCGCCGAGGGCAAGATCAAGGTCGAGGGCGTGGCCATCGTGAAGAAGGCCGTCAAGCCCAACCAGCAGAACCAGCAGGGCGGCATCGTGCCGCAGGAGGCCAAGATCGACGCCTCCAACGCGATGCTCGTGTGCCCCAAGTGCGGCGCGGCGACCCGCGTCGGCCATAAGCAGGGCGAGCTCGACGGTCACAAGACCTCGATCCGCGTCTGCAAGAAGTGCGGCGCCGAGTTCTAAACGACGCGCTCACCACGCATTGAAAGACCCCGGAAAGCTCCGATATCGGATGCCTTCCGGGGTCTTTTGCGTTTGATCGCGTAGCCGAGCGTGGGGAAGAAAACGGTTGGGAGATGCGCGCCGGGTTAGCGATCGGTCGAAAGGTTCTGAGTCTCCTCGATCTCTGCGATCATGTCGATGCGACGTTGGTGGCGGCCGCCCTGGAACTCGGCGCCGAGCCACTCATCGACGATCATCTTGGCAAGCTCGGGGCCGACGACGCGCGCGCCGAAGGCGATGATGTTCGTGTTGTTGTGCTCGCGGCTCAGCTTGGCCGAATAGGGCTCCGAGCACACGCAGGCCCGAATGCCGTGCACCTTGTTGGCAGCGAGGCTGATGCCCACGCCTGTGCCGCAGATGAGCACGCCGAGGTCCACGTCGCCCGATGCGACGGCCTTGCCCACCGCATAGCCGGAGATGGGGTAATCGAAGCGCTCGGTGCTGTTGGTGCCGAAGTCGACCACCTCGTGCCCCTGCTGCTCCAGGTGCTCCTTAATGATGTTCTTGAGCTCGACGGCCACATGGTCGTTGCCGATACCGATTTTCATGGTGGTTCCTTTCACTGTAGGTACCCTACCTAACCTGCGGGCTGCTGGAAGGCAGCTCGCCTATGCATGAAGCGCCCGAAGGGCCTTGATGCTCTGCGCGTAATCGCCTTTCCCGAAGAGCGCGCTCGTGCCCAGGATGAAGCCATCGGCTCCCAGGCCGGAGAGCTCGGCGATGCGCTCCGGGCTGCACGCCCCGTCCACGGTGAGCGTGAAGCCGTAGCGGTGCTTGAGCTCGGCGAGGCGGGCGATCTTATCCTTCGTGAACTCGATGAACGCCTGGCCGGCGAAGCCCGGGCTCACGGTCATGACCATGACGTAATCCACGACGTTGAGCAGCTCCTCGATAGAGGGGATTGAGGTATCGGGATTGATGGCGATGCCGGCCTTCGCCCCGCCGTCGCGGATGGCGGCGAGGGTCTTCACGCAGTAGCGCTCAGATTCGGGATGGATGTAGATGAGGTCGACGCCCGCATCGAGGAACAGGTTTATCGAGCGCGCGGGGTGCTCGATCATGAGGTGGCAGTCGATAGGCTTCTCCGTGGCGCTGCGCACCGCCTTGATGTCCATGAGGCCCATGGCGATATTGGGCACGAACGACCCATCCATCACGTCGCAGTGGAACATATCGGCGCCGGCCGCGTCGAGCTCCTGAACCTCGGAGCGCAGGTTCCCGTAATCGGCGCACATCATGCTCGGGCAGAGTAACATGGCACGCTTCCTTTCTCTATGTTCGGGTGAACGGTAGAAAATCGTCGCTGAACGGTACATGGCTTCATAGAAAACTAGATTATTTCAATTAAATTCAAATCCTCCAATAATCAAGCATCCAATAAAACAGCAGGTAAATAAGGGTAGTCATGGGAGCATGTCATCCCTTACCTCAAAATTTTATGACAATTCTTAAAAAACTGTGGCAAATTTTGAAAAAACTTGGAATACAATGAGTGCCGAAAGCCGGCGTGATGAACGCGGTAATCGCGGTCGCGTGCAGAGCGCCTGAACATGAGGAGGGCTCGAATTGAAACTGGCCACGCAAATCAACTCGTATTTCCGCTCGGGAGACAAAAACCTCGATCGCGTGTTCGCGCAATTCGAGGAGGTCGGGCTTACCCATGTCGATCTGAACTATCCGGAGCATGTGGGTGAGACCCCGGCGGAGCAAATGAAGCAGCTGCTCGAATCGCATGGCCTCAAGCTCAACGGGGTGGCCTTGCGCTTTCGCGGCGATTTCATCAACGGTGAGCTGGGGAACGCGGATCCGAGCATCGCGGGCAAGGCACTGCGGCTCTGCCGCGAGGCGTGCGACTACTGCCGTGCCGTGGGCGGCGATACCGTCACCATCTGGCTGGGGTTCGACGGGTTCGACTACAGCTTCCAGATCGACTACACCCGCGTGTGGAACCAGCTCGTCAACGCATATCGCACCGTGTGCGACTATGCGCCCGACCTCAAGATCAGCATCGAGTACAAGCCGTATGAGGAGCGCTCCTACGCGTTCATCGACAGCATGGGCATCGCAGGCATGATGCTCGCCGAGGTCGACCGCCCCAACCTGGGCGTCACCCTCGACTACTGCCACATGCTCATGAAGCACGAGAACCCCGCCATGGCATGCGACATCTTCGGCGGCCGCGGCAAGCTCTTCGGCGTGCACCTCAACGACGGCTACGGCGTCATGGACGACGGCCTCATGATCGGGACGGCATCGCCCATGAAGACGCTCGAATTCATCTACTACCTCAAGAAGCACAGCTACGACAGCGCGATCTACTTCGACACGTTCCCCACCATCGAGGATGCCGAGGAGGAGTGCGCCCAGAACATCGCGATGATCGGCATGCTCGACCGCGCGCTCGATGCGGTGGGGCTCGATGAGGTGCAGTGCGTCATCGACGCGAACAGCGGGATCGAGGCGGCCAAGCTCATGCGACGCCTCCTGTGCGCCTGCACGGAGTAACCACCCTGCCTGGGGGCGTATCCCCTAGGCATCATCTCACCAGTTCAGTCACAATCGGAACCGGCTCTCATTCCCGAGCCGGATCCGTGGCGCATCCGTCGGGGCGAACCCACATGCCCCTGCGGATGGAAAAGAGGGGGCCGGGCGCAGGGAGCCGTCCGGTCGCGATAAAGAAGGGAAGGGAGCCCTTATGGCAAAACGCGATTGGGATGCTACGGCTCGCGGCATTCTCGATGCCGTGGGTGGGCCCGAGAACATCTCGGGTCTGACGCACTGCGCGACGCGCCTGCGTCTCAACCTGAAGGACGATTCGAAGTGCGATGACGCGACGGTCAAAGAGGTCGATGGCGTCATCAACACCGTCAATTCCGCCGGCCAGTATCAGATCCTCATCGGCACCGAGGTGCCGAAGCTCTACGAGTAGTTCGAGCCGCTCGTCAAGGGGACGAACACCCAGGTCTCCACGACCTCGGGATCGAGCGACGAGGGTGTGATCAGCAAGATCTTCGGTGCCGTCTCGGGCATCTTCGCGCCGCTGCTTCCCGCCATGGCGGGCTCCGGTATCCTGCGCGGCATCCTAATCCTGCTCACGCAGCTCGGCGTGATCACCGAGGGTTCGGGTACCTATGTGATCTGGTACACCCTCTCGATGAGCGTGTTCTACTTCCTGCCGGTGCTTCTGGCGTTCTCGGCGGGCAAGCGCTTCGGGGCGAGCCCGTACCTTTCGGCGCTTATCGGCGCGTGCCTGCTCTACCCGGATTTCATCAACCTCATGGGCGAGATCGGCAACGGTGCGACCACCGATTTCTTCGGGATCCCCGTCGTGCTCATGAACTATAACTCCACGGTCGTCCCGGCGATCCTTGCCGTGTGGGCGTACTCGTTCCTCTACAAGTTCCTGGACGATAAGATCCCCGAGACTCTCAAGCTCGTGGTGCTTCCTGCCGTCTCGCTCATCATCATGGTGCCGCTTACCATGATGATCATCGGCCCCATCGGCGTGTATGCTGGCGAGGGCGTCGCGTTCGTGGTCAACTGGGTCATCGATAGGAGCTCCGTACTCGCGGGCATCCTCGTGGGCGGCGGCTGGTCGGTGCTCGTCTCCATGGGCATCCACTGGGCCGTGAACCCCATCATGATCAACAACATCGCCCAGAACACCTTCGACTACATCTGCCCGTTCACCTTCGCGTGCAACTTCGGCGTGATCGGCGTCGCCCTCGGCGTGTTCCTGAAGGCGCGTAACCAGAAGCTCAAGAGCTTTGCCGCATCCGGCGTGGTCACCATCGCGCTTTCGGCCATCATCGAGCCGACGCTCTTCGGCATGCTCGTCAAGAACAAGAAGCTCTGGGGCGCTCAGATCATCGCGGGCGCTGCGGGCGGCGCGTTCTGCGGACTCACCCATGTGGTCTGCACGGCGTTCGTGTTCGGTTCGGTGACGACGTTCCCGGCCTTCGTGAGCCCGGATGCGATGAACTTCGTCTACGCGATGATCGCCATGCTTATCTCGACGGTGGTCGGCGCGGTGCTCGGCTTCATCTTCACCGGTCGCGATGACCAGCTCGCGTAAGCATGCGCGCTAACCGGCTTGCGCGCGCGGCGTGGATTCGCGCGGTGAGACGGACATAAGCTGGGAAAGCGAAATGCGAGCGGCCGTCGGCATGCCAAGAAGGGTTGCATGCCGGCGGCCGCGAGCGTAGGCGGCGCGGTGCGCGTCGAGGGGATCGGCATCGGTTGCCCGTCGAGCCGCTCGTGGGACGATGACGCTACAATAGGGCGAGGATTCCACAAGGAGGCACGATGATTCCCTACGAACGCCAGCAGCTGGTGCTGCAGCATCTCAGTGAGTCGGATCTGTTGAAGATCGAGGACCTTCAGGAGCTGCTGCCCGATACCTCGGTATCGACGCTCCGGCGCGACCTCAAGGAGCTCGAGAAGCAGGGGCGCGTCGAGATGCTGGCCGGCGGGGCGGTGCGCCTGAACGCGGTCTCGCACGAGCTGGGCGTCATGGTCACCGGCGCGCTCCACGCGGCCGAGAAGGAACGCATGGCGCAGCGCGCGCTCGAAGAGGTCTCCGACGGCGATACCGTGTACCTCGACTCGGGAACGAGCTGCACGGCGCTCCTGCGCCACCTCATCGACCGCGACGTCACGATCTACACGGCGAACGGCAGCGCGTGCTACATCACGGGCGACATGCGGGCGCAGGTCATCATCATCGGCGGAGCGTACAACCCGCGGACGCTGTCCATGACCGGCCCCATCACCGAGGGCATCCTGAAGGACCTCTACTTCGATAAGGCGTTCCTGGGTGTCAACGCGGTGAGCATCGACCGCGGCGTCACGAACCCGAGCCATGACGAGGCGATCAAGAAGCAGCTGGTCAAGGAGAATTCGAACCGTACGTACATCCTGTGCGACAGCAGCAAGTTCCATCGCGTCTCGAATGTCCGCGTCTTCGGCCTTGACGGGCTTTCGATCATCTCGGAAACCGGGGACGACCAGCTTGGGAGATACGTCGAGATTCTAACCCCCGATAACTAGGCGGCGGAATCGCAGGCATCGCACAGCCCGTCCGCTCGCCAGAACCGTTCAAAGGAGTGCCGTATGGGTTTGTTTGATGTGTTCAAGAAGAAAGAGGCCTCGAAGCAGACTGCGGGCGAGACGTGGCCGGTCGTGCTCAAGGCCCCCGTATCAGGCCGCGTAATCGCCATGGCCGACATCCCGGATCCCGTGTTCAGCACCGAGGTGCTCGGCAAGGGGTGCGCCATCTGGCCGGAATCCACCGTGGTGTATGCGCCGTGCGCGGGGACCGTCTCGGTGGTTATGGGCCATGCCGTGGGTTTGACGTCGGACGATGGGGTCGAGGTGCTCGTGCACGTCGGCGTGGATACCGTCGATATGGAAGGCAAGGGATTCACGGGCCACGTGGCGGAGGGTGCGAAGGTGAAGGCGGGCGACGCCCTGCTCTCGTTCGATCGCGACGCCATCGCGGCGGCCGGGCATCCGGATTGCGTGGTGGTCGCCGTCTCGAACACCGCCGAGTTTTCGGACGTGTCGCCCATCCCCGCTGCCGAAGATGTGGTCGAGGCGGGCGCGCCGCTCATCTCCGTGTCCAAGTAACGGCAAGATCATAGAGCTGATTGAAGCCCGGGAGTTCGCACGTCGAGCCCCCGGGCTTTGTGATGATAAAATGGTGTCAGACACCTTTTTATCACGTGGGAAAGGGGAGCGATATGGGCAAGCAGGCGATCATCGCGGCGAAGGCACCGGCAGCGCTGGGGCCATATTCCTCGGCAGTGCGCGCGGGGGACACGCTGTACCTCTCGGGGCAGCTCGGCATCGACCCTGCGACGGGTGAGCTCGCCGAGGGCGTGGAGGCGCAGGCGCGCCAGGCCATGCAGAACATCGCGGCGGTGCTCGAGGAGGCGGGTGCGAGCTTCGACGACGTGGTGAAGATGACGGTGCTCCTCGCCGACATCGACGATTTCGCCGCGGTAAACGAGGTGTATGGCAGCTTCCTCGCCGCGCCGTATCCCGCGCGGAGCGCCTTCCAGGTGGCGGCGATCCCCAAGGGCGCGCTCGTGGAGATCGAGGCCATCGCGGTGCTCTAGCCCGGCCGCATGTAAATTTACCCCAGCGACTTTTTTACATCCCACGTCGCCCCATCCGATTGAGGCGTTTTCGTCGCACAATGTAAAAAAGTCGCTGGGGTAAATTTACATGCGCGGGAAGAGCTCGAGCATGCGGGCGGGTACGGGGGCGACGATGCGCACCGGCTCGCCGGAGACGGGGTCGGTGAATGCGAGCTCGTGCGCGTGCAGCATGAGGCCGCGCGAATCAGGCGCGCCGTAGAGCGCATCGCCTAGCAGGGGGAAGCCGGCGTGCGCAAGGTGCACGCGAATCTGGTGCTTGCGCCCGGTGTGGAGCTGCACGTCGAGCAGCGTGAGCCAGCGGCCATCGACGCGCCGCCGGTCGAGCGCGGCTGCATGCGTGTGCGCCGCCTTGCCGGTCTTGCTCACGCGCATGCGCCGCGCATCGTGGCGGTCGCGGCCGATCGGCCAGGTGAGCGAGCGCTCGTCCCAGGGGATCTTCCCGCACGCGATGGCGAGGTAGCGCTTCGAGATGGAACGTTCGGCGATGAGCCGGTCGTAGGTGCCCTGCGTGCGCTTGCAGAGGGAGAAGAGCACGATGCCGCTCGTATCGCGGTCGAGCCGTTGGAGTGCCTGGAGCTCGTCTGCCTGGGCGGGGGAGACGCCGGGGATGCTCCCGCCGCGGATGCGCTCGGCCATGAGCCCGGTGAGCGTCGGGGCCCCGGTACCGTCCCCGTGCACGATGATGCCCGCGGGCTTGTCGACCGCGAGCAGCGTCCCGGACACGTAGAGCACGGCGGCAGAGTCCGTCGGCTCGCCTGTTGATCCCAAGTGCGCCACCTTACTCGACCTCGGCGAAGAGGCAGCCCGAGCTCGCGCCCTTCTGCCGTGCGGGCGGTCGGCGCCCGGCGAGCGCGGCGTCGAGGGAACGGCGTGCGCGAGCCACCTGGGCGGCGAGCTCATCGGTGGAAAGCAGGGTGCCGTCGACCAGGAAGCGCGACACGCCGGCAGCGATGAGCTGCGGCAGCTGCGGGGTGTAATCGAGCGCGTACGCATCGTAGAGGTGCGAGCGGCCGTGGAGGTCGGTGCGCACGGGGAGCAGCTTGTCGTCGATGTTGTGCAGCACGAGGTTGCGGCGGCGCAGGGCGCAGCGCGCGCAATCGTGGATGCAGGCGTCGGCGACCTGCAGGATGCAGTGCTCACTCGTCATGACGCGCGGCTTGCCGAACACCATGACGCCGAGCGGGATGTCCGTCTTGGGCGCGAGGCGCTCGATCTCGGCAAGCGAGAGCTCGGGCGAGAGCCAGGCGGCCTGCGCGCCCGCCTGAGCGAGGAACGCGAGGCAGGCGGCGTTGTGCGTGGGAATGCAGGAGCGGAGCTCGGCCGCAGCGCCGCGCTGGGCGGCGAGGGCGAGTTCGGAGATGGTGCCCACGGCGACGGGTGCCTCCGGTGCGACCCAGGGGTCGAGGCGCTCGTGGTCGCGCTCGCGGCACACCTCGTCGAGGATGGGGATGATGCCCAGCTCGGCGGCATCTTCGGGAGCGAGCCCCTCCGCCAGGAGGTCGTCCACGGCTATGTAGACGCGTTCCGCGCCGGCCTCGCGTGCGGCCTGGGCGCCCGCGCGGGTGGTCGCGATGGCGCAGAGGATGGTCGGGCGCTCCGCCGCCGCGCCCGTGGCGGCGAGCTCCGTGGGAGCACCCACGCCCGTCGCCAGGTCGAGCCTCTCCAGCTCCTTCGCCCGCTGCTCATACGGCCGCAAGATGGCCCCCTCAAGCGCGGCGCATGCCTCGGCGCGCACGGCATGCACGGCGGAGAAGCCCATGCCGCACCCCTCGTCGAGCTCGACCGCGCACGACGCCATCTCGAACGGCGTCGAACCCATGCGGCCCACGTGCTCGGCCAGATCGTCGCGGCTCACCGCGCGCGTCCGCGCTGGCTCCACGGTGAAGCCCTCGGCGGCAGCGGCAAGCGAGGGGTCGTCGCAGCAGGCGAGCTCGACGCGGAACGGCTCGCCCAGGCGCGCCCGCACGCGCACGTCCACCATGCGCTTGCGTGGGACGGCGCGCTTGAGCACGGCGTCGGCGCGATCGATCGCCTCCTGGCTGCGGATGACGCGCACGCGCCAGCCCACCTCAACCGGCCGCGGCACCTCGACCTCGAGGAGCTCGCCTGTACGCGCGTCGCGGCGGGCGAGCGTGGTGAGGAACGTGTCCGGGTGGGCGTCGTCGCGCAGCTCGAGCAAATCGCCGGTGCCCACGGGCGCATCGAGGGCGAGGCGGGCGGTGCCGGCCGGCCCCTTGATCTGGGCACGCATGCGCTCGCCCTTCGTGAGCGGCTCGCGCGCGGTGAAGGCCGTCACGCGCCCCACGACCTCGCCGCGGTTGTTCGACCGCTCGTAGCTCATCATGTCGTCGTCCGAGCGCCCGTCCTGGTAGGCATGGGTGAAATCGCGGTTGAAGCAGCGCTTGAGCTGCCGCTGCCGCGCGGCGCGCTCCTCGGCGCCCACCGCGCGCCCGGCGAGCACGTCGTCGAGCTCGCGGCGGTAGGCGTCCGTCACCGCGAAGACGTAGTCGGCCGCCTTCATGCGCCCCTCGAGCTTGAGGGCTGCGGCGCCCGCATCGACGAGCCGCGGGAGCAGCTCGGTGGTGTTCGTGTCGCGCGGGCAGAGCGGTCGCCCGCGCCCGGGGGCGGAGATCACGCGCCCGTTCTCGTCCAAGAGCTCGTAGGGGAGGCGGCAGGGCTGCGCACACATGCCGCGGTTCGCCGAGCGCCCCGCCTGGCAGAAGCTCGAGAGCAGGCAGATGCCCGAGTAGCTGAAGCAGATGGAGCCGTGGGCGAAGACCTCGAGGTCGATGCCCGGGCACGCGGCGTGGATCTGCGCGATCTCGTCGATGGAGAGCTCGCGCGAGAGCGTCACGCGGTCGGCGCCCGCGGCCTCGCACCAGGCCGTTCCGCGCGCGTCGTGGATGTTCGCTTGGGTTGAGATATGCGTCTCGATGCCCGGCATGAGCCGGCGCACCTCGGCGAAGAGGCCCCAGTCCTGGATGATGAAGGCGTCCGCCCCGAGCTGCGAGCAATGGCGCACGAGCTCGAGGGCGTCTGTCATCTCGCGATCCTTGATGACGATGTTGATGGTCACGTACACGCGCGCGCCCGCGAGGTGCGCGGTTCGGCACGCCTCGGCGAAGGCGTCGTCGGTGAAGTTCTGCGCCTTGCGGCGCGCGTTGAACGCGCCCATGCCGAGGTAGATGGCATCGGCTCCGGCGGCGAGCGCGGCGGCGAAGGGCGCCGGGCCGCCTGCGGGCGCGAGGAGCTCGGGGGAGCGGGTGGGCATGCTCGGGGTTCCTTTCGGCATACGACGTGACCCAAGGCGCGCCGCGGTGCGTGCGCGACGGCTCATCGAGCGGCGCTATGGCCCGCAGTTCACGCGCTTGGGGTGGAACAACCCATTGTCACACACTTTGAATGCGAAAATCGCAACGCGCGCCGCCCTCCATAAGCGTTTCGGTTCGGGTGAGCTCAAGGCACGGGCAGAGGCCGCGGAACAGGTAGGGGTCGCGACGGCAGGAGAGCAGGGTGCCCAGGTGCTCGAGGCCCAGGCGCCGGTACATCTCGGCGAACTCGCAGCGGACGGCGTCCATCGCGAGCGTCCCCGCCTCCTCGTCGAGCTCGATGCGGCCCCACTCCATGGCGTCTCCCGCCGAGAAGCGGGGGATCGCGACGTCGTGGTAGTACGCGAGCGGGGACGTCCCCTCGGGAACCTCGGCGGCGAGTGCCTCGCCCGCGGCTGTCCCCAGCTCCGCCACGGCCTCCTCGACGATGGCGTCGGCGCGCTCGCGGCCGAGCTCACGGACGAACGCCTCATAGATCGGGGCGATGGCGCGTGCCTCGATCTCGCGGCGGACGATGAGCGGGACATCCTCGGGGCTAGGCCGGGTGGGATTCGCGTCCTTGGACATGGTGCACTCCTTCGCTGCTTCCGGTGGGCTTCGGTAGCAACAATCTACACCAACCGATAGGATTCCTGCCGCTTGCCGTACGCGGCGGCGAATGTCGCGCGCGCCGCCGCGAGCGCATGACCAACTTCTTCGGCTAGTTTCCCTCCGTTCCGGCGTACACTTCAAAGTGCTTTGCGCGCGGAGGGCGCGACGACCGGGGTCAACCCGAGCGTCGGATGAAAGCCGAAATGGGAAGGGAATGATCATGAAGTACGATTTCACGTCGATTCTGAACCGCCATGGGCAGGATTCCCTTGCCGTCGACGGGCTCGGTCAGAGGCCCGGCATGACGCCGGAGCCCCCGCAGGAGGGGTTCGACTTCATTCCCATGTGGGTCGCCGACATGAACTTCCCCGTGGTGCCCACCATCCAGGAGGCCATCATCGAACGCGCGAAGCAGCCGCATTTTGGCTATTTCGCACCGCGCGATGAGTACTTCGACGAGATCATCAAGTGGCACGAGACGCGCAACGGCGTCGAGGGGCTCACCAAGGAGTGCATCGGTTACGAGAACGGCGTGCTCGGCGGCGTGGTCTCCACGCTCAAGTCGTTCATGCAGCCGGGCGACGCCGTGCTGCTCCACAGCCCCACGTACATCGGCTTCACGGGCTGCATCGAGAACGCGGGCTTCAAGATCGTGCACTCGCCGCTCGTGCTCGACGAGAACGGCACGTGGCGCATGGACTTCGAGGACATGGAGAAGAAGCTCGCCGAGAACAACATCCATGCCGCGGTGTTCTGCTCGCCGCACAACCCCACCGGCCGCGTGTGGGAGCGCGAGGAGATCGAGCAGGCGATGGAGCTCTACAAGAAGTACGACTGCGTCGTCGTGTCCGACGAGATCTGGTCTGACATCATCATGCCCGGACACAAGCACATCCCCACGCAGTCCGTCTCCGAGGACGCCCGCAACCGCACTGTGGCGCTCTACGCGCCGTCGAAGACGTTCAACCTCGCCGGCCTCGTGGGCAGCTACCACATCATCTACAACAAGTACCTGCGCGACCGCGAGACCGCGACGGCCTCGAAGGCGCATTACAACGACATGAACGTGCTCTCCATGCACGCGCTCATCGGCGCCTACAAGCCCGAGGGCTACGAGTGGGTGGACGAGCTCTGCGAGGTGCTGGGCAAGAACGTCGACTACGCGTACGACTACATCACCGAGCACTTCAAGGGCGTCACGCTCTCCAAGCCCGAGGGCACCTACATGCTCTTCCTCGACTGCACCGAATGGCTCGAGGAACACGGTCGCGACATCGCCTGGCTGCAGAAGGCTGGCTGGAACGTGGGCGTGGGCTGGCAGGACGGCCGCCCGTTCCACGGCCCCAACGCGATTCGCATGAACCTCGCCGTGCCGTTCTCGCGCGTGCAGGAGGCGTTCGATCGCCTGGACAAGTACGTGTTCAACGCATAGGCCGCGTGCGGTTCCGCTCATCCTGGTAAATCTGCCGTTCGCGATAAATAATAAAAAATTATTAGAAATTCTCACCAGTTTTGATAAATTCTCTCTAGGGAGGCTATTCCTTGGTACGCGAAGGGAGAATTTTCATGGCTTCAGGGAGAAATTGGAAACTTATAGTAGGCACCATCATAGCGACGTGCCTGTCGGGGGCGACGGTGATTTACTCTCCGGCGGTCGCGAGCGTCCAGTCCACGTTCAACGTCGCGCCCGACGTGCTCTCGAGCATGTTGAGCCTTGCTGCCATCGCAAACTTGGTGGGCGCCCTGGTGGCGGGCTTGCTGCAGCGCTTCATTGCTCAGCGGGTCGTCATCATCCTCGCGGCTGCCCTCGCCCTTGTGGGTGCAGCCCCGTTGTTCATCAGCAACAGCTTCACTGTGGTGTACGTGGCGCTCATGACCTGCAACGTCGGCATGGGCATCATGGGCGCGACCTCACAGTCCTATATCAGCCTGCACTTTGACGGCGATCAGCGCGGCGAGGTCATGGCATGGCGCACGAGTGCGCAGGGATTGTCGAATGTCGCCCTTTCTGCAGGGGCAGGCGTATTGACGGCAATTACCTGGTACTACTGCTTCGGTCTCTACTTCGTCTTCGCGGTCTCGCTTCTTGCGGCGGTCATCCTGCTTCCGAGCGAGCCGCCGTTCCATAAGGAAGAGAAGAAGGCGGAGAAGGCGGCGGGCGCGCCTGTCAACGTGCAGGAGCACGGCAGGAAGCTCACGTCGTGGACGACCATCATGTTCCTGCTCCTCATCACGGCGACCACGTTCCTCGAGTGCGGCATCTACAACTACATCTCCATACACGCTGAGGCGAACAATCTGGGTGGTTCGGTCGCAGCGGGCATGACCATCTCCGCCTATCAGGCTGGCCTCATCGTCTCCGGTATCCTTGCGCCCTTCGTGTTCAAGATGGCCAAGCAGCGGACGCTCATTGTGGCCTATACGCTCGATCTCATCGGCTACGTGCTCATCTTCATCGCGCCTACCGCCATCGTCCTGTTCATCGGCGCCTTCCTGTGCGGCATGACATATGGTATCGCGACGACGCGCATCGGCGTGCTGGTCGCAGAGAGCGTGCGTCCCAGCCAGATTCCCACGGTCTTCAGTCTCTTTCAGGTTTTCGGTGCCGGCGGCTATATCGTGGGAGCGCCGATCTTCAGTGCCATCACGGGCATGATGCCGGGTTTGATGTCCTCGAACGTCTACCTGATCGGCATCGTATTCGCAGCGTGCATCATCGCGGTCGTGCTGTTCACCGGCATCGAGCGTCGGGCAGTTCTGCCTGTGGCGAACGCGGCGGAGGCAGCATAGTTCGCGGGCAGTCCCGCATAGCAGACGGCGCGCTTGCAGCTATTGGTTTGCTCTACAGAGGATGCATAGATCTTAGAAAGGACGCATCATGGAATACACGAAGGACTATTTCGACCAGGTCACGGATCGCACGGGCACGCACTGCGCGAAGTATGACTCTATGGGGATGTTCTTCCCCGGCGACGATCTCGTTCCTATGTGGATTGCGGATATGGAATTCCGTTGCCCGCAGGAGCTCATCGAAGCCGTTCGCAAGCGTACGGAGTGCGGCATCTACGGTTACCCCGAGCTGAGCGGGACGGCATATCATCACTTTGTAGTCGACTGGCAGCGCGAGCGCAATGGCATCGAGTATGCCGAGGATGACGTCTTCTTCGGCGAGAGCGCACTCACCGGCGTGAAGCTCGCCATCCATGCGCTGGCCAAGGAGGGCGAGGAAGTGCTCATGTTCCTGCCCACCTACAGCTACTTCCATAAGTACGTGGTCAACATGGGCCGTGTGCCTGTGATGCCGCATCTCGTCCACGACGAGAACGGCTACAGCATCGACTTCGACGCACTCGACGCGACGCTTGCCGAGCATGACATCAAGCTGCTCATCTTCTGCAGCCCGTTCAACCCGGTCGGGCGCGTGTGGACGGAGGAGGAGCTTACCAAGCTCATCACCATCTGTCAGAAGCACGGTGTGCCGATCGTCTCCGACGAGGTGCACAGCGACTTCATCATGCCAGGGCACACGTTCATCCCGACGGCGGCGGTCGCGCGCAAGCTCGGGTATGACCAGAACGTCATCACGACGTCCTCGATCTCCAAGACCTTCAACTGCGCCGGCATCAACGCGGGTTACTACATCATCCATGGCGAGGAAATGAAGGCAAAGATCGCCGCGTCCGCGACGTTCTTCGACGCGAGTGAGATGCTGGGCGGTTTCAGCTACCTCGCGCTCGAGCAGGTCTACACCGAGAACGGCGGCAAGTACGTCGACGCGCTCTGCAGCTACGTATATGACAATTACCGCTACCTGTGCGACCGTCTCGCCGCCCTGCCCTTCGCGGACGATATTGTGGTGAGCGATATGCAGGGCACGTACCTCGCTTGGATTCAGTTCAAGAACTATGGAGAAGCCGAGCGCCTTACCTATGAGTTCTGCAAGCACGGTGTCGCGCTCGAAGACGACGAGGAGTTCTTCGAGGACGAAGGCCATTTCATCCGCTTTAACCTTGCGGCGCCGCGCTCCGTCATTGAGCAGGCTGTGGAGCGCACTGAGGCGTGCCTGAAGGCGCTCTATTCTGCGGCGTAGGCGCTCGCAGGTAACATCACGACACCCATGGGCGGTGGCCGCGTAGCTTCTGGCCGCCGCCTCCGACTTGAAAGGAATGACTGTGGACAAGACCGTTCTCAATACCGACCAGGCTCCGGCGGCGATCGGGCCGTATTCCCAGGGCGTCGCCGCGGGCGAGCTGGTCTACCTCTCCGGACAGCTCGGCATCGATCCCTCGACCGGCACGATGCCGGAGGGCGTGGTCGCCCAGGCGGAGCAGTCCATCAAGAACATCGCCGCGATCCTCGCCACGCGCGGGCTCACGCTCACCAATGTGGTGAAAACGACGATCTACCTCGCGGACATCGCTGACTTCGCCGCCGTAAACGACGTGTACGCCCAAGCGTTCAGCGAGCCGTATCCCGCACGCAGTGCGTTTGCGGTCGCGAACCTCCCCATGCAGGGGCTCGTCGAGATCGAGGTTGTCGCTGCGGCGTAAGGTGAGACAATCGTATTCCGTCGTCAGGCGGGCGCCGGCATCATGTCTCCTGTCGGCGCCCGCTCGTGGCAGAAGGGAAGGGTGAGTATGAAGGTCGGCGATGTTAAAGCAATCGTGTTCTCGGGTGCAGGGACCACGCGCGCGGCGGCGGAGCGCATGGGTGCGGCGTTCGGATTGCCCTTCAAGCTCTGCGACATCACGCCGCAGGGAGCGAACGCTCCAGACTTCGGGATGGGGGAACTCGCCATCTTCGCTGTCCCTGCGTTCGGTGGGCGCGTCCCCGCTCCGGCGCTCGAGCGCATCGCTGCCTGTACGGGCGACGAGACGCCTGCTGTGCTCATGGTGACATACGGCAACCGTGCCGTAGACGATACGTTCCTGGAGCTCGCGGATACGGTCGCGGAGCACGGGTTCGTGCCCGTCGCGGGCGTCGCTGTCGTTGCGCACCACTCGCTCATGACGAACGTCGCAATTGGGCGTCCCGATGAGGAGGATTTCCAGGTCGTTGACAGCGTCGCGCGCGACGTGCTCGCCAAACTCGCTGCCGTTTCCCGCGCAGGGGAGGCGGAACTTCGTGAGATTCCCGGTTCGCGCCCGTATACGCCCTACGGTGGCGTTCCCTTCAAGGCACAGGCGGACGAGAGCCTGTGCACAGCATGTGGCGCCTGTGCTGCCCAGTGTCCCGTCGGTGCCATCGACGCGGGGAACCCTAGTCAGACCGATGCGGACGCGTGCATCTCCTGTACCCGCTGCATCGCAGCGTGCCCTGTCCAGGCGCGCGCACTCTCCGGGGGAGACATGCTCGAGAGCGCCCGCGCAGGGTTTGCCGCTCAGTTTGGGGAGCCCAAGGAATCCTATGCACTGATATAGGGTGTTTCCTGCGTTTTACATGGTATTGTTGATTCAGGGCGAGCGAACCGGCCACGCCACGCGCTCGCCCAAGTGGCATCTCATCCGTACGGGAGTTAATCGACTATGGCGCTGACCGTGCACAAGATCGAAGACGTTTTCACCCTCGCCGATTTCATCAGCGACGGGCTTGGCGAGTTCGCCGAGGTCGTCGTTCACGACGCACGGGATTTCGAGTCGTCGATCGTCTACATTCGAAACGGCCATCTCTCTGGGCGCAAGGTGGGCGACGGCGCGACTGACGCCGCGCTCAAGCTAATTAAAGAAGGCGACACGACGACGTGCGGGTACGTCGTGGGCGTTGCGGCGAAGTCGGCGCAGGGAAGGCGATTCAGATCTTCCACCCTGTTCATACACGATGAGCATGGGCGGCTGATCGGCCTTCTGTGCGTCAATATCGACGTCACGATTGTTGAGACACTGGTTGGCATGCTGTCGAAGTTTATTCCCGACTATGCAAGCGGCTCGCCCGGTGAAGACCATCGTGATCTTGAGGAGACGCTTCAGGGCGACCCCGCCGAGACGACGCGCCGCATGGTGCGCTCGGTTCTGTCGAAGTATCCTTTGCCGCCGTCGAGCTTTTCGAGCGCGCAGAAGCATGAGGCGATCCTTTCGATGTATAGCGAGGGTGTGTTCCTCATGAAAGGCGCCGTTTCCATCGTGGCTGAGGAATGCGGTATGTCGGTCGCGACGGTCTATCGCTATCTCGAGAAGGCGCGCAGCGAGAACGAGTAGTGACCCGGTGCCGTGGCGACTCCGCCCGGGGATCGGGCGTTTTCCGCCGAGACGACGCCGGTCTTTTGAGTTCGCTCATCTAAGGAGGCTTTGCCATGGCATATCCCGTCTTCGACCTGCATTGCGATACCGCGACGATGCTCTCGCTGCGAAACGTGCCGGCGGACGTCGTCATGGCGGCCGGCGTGCCCGAGGCCCTCATTCCCGCCGCCGGCCAGGACCTGGCGGCAAGCTCGCTTGCGGTGTCGGCGGCGGCAGCCGACGGCGTCCCTTGGCTGCAGTGCTTCGCCTGCTTCATCCCCGACGGCTTGGATGCGGAGCAGGGGGTGGGCTTCTGGCACTGCGTCTCCACCTACCTCGACGAGCAGGTTCGCGCGCATCCGGATGCGCTCGCTGCCGTGCGAAGCGGCGCGGATGCCCGTGCGGCGATCGCGGCGGGCAAGCTCGGCGTGGTGAAGACCATCGAGAACGCACGCCTCTTCGCCGACGACCTCGAATGGGTGCACCGCTGCGCGCAGGAGGGCGTGTGCATGGCGTCGCTCAGCTGGAACGCCCGAGGTCCGCTCGCGAGCGGGCACGACGACGAGGGCGCGGGGCTCACGCCGGTGGGACGGGACGCCGTGCGCCGCATGGAAGCGGAGCGCATGGTGCTCGACGTGTCGCACCTGAACGACGCCTGCTTCGACGAGGTCGCTCGCATCGCCCAGCGCCCGTTCGTGGCGAGCCACTCCAATGCCCGCGCGGTGTGCGGCCACCCGCGCAACCTCACGGATGCGCAGTTCTGCGAGATTCGCGACCGCGGCGGCATCGTCGGGCTCAACTACTGCTGCGATTTCCTCGTGGACGACCCGCAGGCGGCGGAACCTACCTACGACGACGTGTGCGCCCACATCGAGCACTGGCTCGACCTGGGCGGCGAGCGCGTGGTGGCGCTGGGCAGCGATTTCGACGGCTGCGAGACCCCGTCGTGGTTGGCGGACGCCTCGAGGCTCGGACCGTTCCAGGAGCGGCTGACGAAGCGCTTCGGCGCGCAGCTGTGCGAGGCGCTGTGCGGCGGCAACGCGCTCGCGTTCTTCGAAGCGAACGCGTGGTAGGCGGCGCGGCGGGGGGCAGGCACACCGCTCCCGCTCGCCCTCACCTCGTGCTCGCGCGCTGCAAATATGGAAATCCGCAGCCAGTGCGGGTTTCCGCAAGTTTCTCTGGCAATTCCGCCCGCATGCGCGTATCATACCGACTCGTATTGCCCGGCTCCTGCCGGAGATTTGTCGTGCCGCGAGAAGCCAAGCGCGCGCACGGCGCGGCAGGAGGCACGAGGACAACCGCTATGTAAAATAACCCCTGGGGTGTTTTTACATGGAAGGCCACGCCCCGTGCTTAAAACCCCAAAGGAGTGAAGATGGCTGAAGAGAAGTACGTGCCCCGTCTCAAGACCAAGTACCAGAACGAGGTGCGCCAGCAGCTGCAGGACAAGTTCCAGTACAAGAACGTCATGCAGATCCCCAAGATCGAGAAGATCGTCGTGAACATGGGCGTCGGCGAGGCCGCGACCGATTCCAAGGCCATCGACGGTGCCGTGCGCGACCTGCGCGCCATCACCGGCCAGCAGCCCATGATCACCCGCGCCCGCAAGTCCATCGCGTCCTTCCGCCTGCGTGCCGGCATGCCCATCGGCGCCAAGGTCACCCTCCGCGGCGACCGCATGTGGGAGTTCCTGGATCGCCTCACCGCCATCGCGATCCCGCGCATCCGCGACTTCCGCGGCATCGACCCCAAGAGCTTCGACGGCCGTGGCAACTTCTCCATGGGCGTGACCGAGCAGCTCATCTTCCCGGAGATCGACTTCGACTCCGTCGACCGCACCCGCGGCATGGACATCACCATCGTTACCACCGCGAACACCGATGAAGAGGGCCGCGCCCTCCTCGACGGGTTCGGCTTCCCGTTCAAGAAGTAGTTTTTGCCTCGCGCACGCGGCGGCGGGTAGGTGCCCGTCGCCGCGCGGGGCTATGGATACCTTACGTTAGGAGGAAATGTGGCTAAGACATCGATGATCGTCAAGCAGCAGCGCAAGCAGAAGTTCTCGACGCGCGAGTACACCCGTTGCCAGCGTTGCGGTCGCCCGCACTCGGTCTACCGCAAGTTCGGCCTGTGCCGTGTGTGCTTCCGCGAGCTGGCGCTCCGCGGCGAGCTTCCCGGCATCAAGAAGGCCAGCTGGTAAGTCACTGCCAGCGTCGGGGATTTGCAGCCCCGGCAGGGAAGAACGTGCATGCAGGCTCGTCCGCTATGGGTGGGCGAGAACCGGTCGCACGAGTTCATCTAGAACGAAGGAGAATCTGCATGAACCTCACTGACCCGATCGCAGACATGCTTACGCGTATCCGTAACGCGAACGCTGCGAACAAGGCCGCCGTCTCCATGCCGAGCTCGAAGAAGCTCGTCGAGATCGCGCGCGTCCTCTTCGAGGAGGGTTACATCGAGGGCTACACGGTCGAGGACACCGTGCCCCAGAAGACCCTCCACATCACGCTCAAGTACGGCCCCAAGAAGCAGAAGGTCATCTCCGGCATCCGCCGCATCTCGAAGCCCGGCCTGCGCAAGTACGCCGGTGTCGCCGACCTTCCCCGCGTCCGCGGTGGTCTTGGTACCGCCATCGTTTCCACCAGCCACGGCGTCATGGCCGACCGCGACTGCCGCAAGGCGGGCGTGGGCGGCGAGATCGTCGCGTACGTGTGGTAAGCGCTTAGGCGAGTAGAAGGAAGGAGAACACCGTGTCCCGTATCGGTAAGAAGCCTGTCCAGATTCCCGCCGGAGTCGAAGTGGCAGTCGACGGCTCGCATGTGACCGTCAAGGGTCCCCAGGGCCAGCTCGAGCTCGATGTCTACAACAAGCTCGACGTGACCGTCGAGGATGGCGTGCTCACCGTGAGCCGCCCCGACGATGAGCGCGAGACCCGTGCCCGCCACGGCCTCACCCGCGCCCTCATCCAGAACATGGTCACCGGCGTGTCCGAGGGCTACACCAAGGCGCTCGAGCTCGCGGGCGTCGGCTACCGCGTCCAGCTCAAGGGCACCTCGCTCGAGCTCTCGCTCGGCTATTCGCACCCCGTGATCTACGACGCGCCCGCCGGCATCACCTTCGAGGTGCCCGACAACACGCACATCAACGTGAAGGGCATCGATAAGCAGCAGGTCGGCCAGGTCGCGGCCGAGATCCGCGGCAAGCGTCCGCCGGAGCCCTACAAGGGCAAGGGTATCCACTACGTCGGCGAGCACATCCGTCGCAAGCTCGGTAAGGCCGCCAAGTAGTAAGACCCGCCCGGACAAGTCCCGCACCCCGTTAGGTGCGGGCGAGGATTCTCAAGGAGATTTCACATGGACAAGAATAAAGCGAAAGCTGCAGGCCTTGCGCGCCGTAAGCGTCGCGTCCGCGGCAAGATCTTCGGCACCCCCGAGCGTCCGCGCCTGCGCGTGACCCGTACGAACGCCAACATCTACGCGGCGATCATCGACGACACCAAGGGCCACACCCTCGTCTCCGCCTCCACGCTCGAGGCCGAGTTCAAGGGCACCCACACGTCGAACAAGGAGGCCGCCGAGAAGGTGGGCGAGCTCATCGGCAAGCGCGCCATCGAGGCTGGCATCACCGCCGTTCGTTTCGACCGTGGCGGCCGCATCTACCATGGCCGCGTGAAGGCCCTCGCCGACGGCGCCCGTGCCGCCGGCCTCGAGTTCTAGGAGGTTAGAGCATGGCTCGTAATCGTGACAACAAGCAGCGCGAGGCCTCCGAGTTCGAGGAGCGCGTCGTCTTCATCAACCGCGTCGCCAAGACCGTCAAGGGCGGCCGTCGCATGTCGCTCGTGGCGCTCGTCGTCGTCGGCGACGGCAAGGGCAACGTCGGCCTGGGCATGGGCAAGTCGGCCGAGGTGCCGCTGGCCATCTCCAAGGCTTCGCTCGACGCGAAGAAGCACATGTTCCATGTGCCCGTGACCGACGAGGGCACCATCCCGCACGAGGTCATCGGCCACTTCGGTGCCGGCCGCATCATCATCAAGCCCGCTGTCGAGGGTACCGGCGTCATCGCCGGCGGCGCGGTGCGCCCCCTTTTCGAGCTTGCCGGCATCAAGAACGTGCTGTCCAAGTCGCTCGGCACCGACAACGGCCTCAACATCATCAAGGCCGCTGCCGAGGGCCTGAAGGAGCTCTCGAGCCCTGAGGACGTCGCTGCCCGCCGCGGCCTCACCGTCTCCGAGATGTTCGTTGGCAAGAAGGAGCGTTAAGCATGGCAGATACCATCAAGGTCAAGCAGGTCCGCAGCACCAACGGTGCCAAGCAGGACCAGGTCAGGACCATCAAGGCCCTGGGCCTCGGGAAGATCAACCGTGTTCACGAGCTTCCCGACAACGCATCTGTCCGCGGAATGATCTTCAAGGTCAAGCACCTTGTTGAGATTGTAGAGGAGTAGCAATGCAGCTTCATGACCTCACCCCGCAAGAGGGGTCGACGCATCGCCGCAAGCGCATCGGTCGCGGCAACTCCTCTGGTCACGGCACCACGGCGGGTCGCGGCCAGAAGGGTCAGCTTTCCCGTTCCGGCGGCGGCAAGGGTTCGGGCTTCGAGGGCGGTCAGACCCCGCTCGCGATGCGCCTGCCCAAGCTCCCGGGTTTCCGTAACCCGCGCCGCATCGAGTTCGCGCCCGTGAACATCGCCCGCCTCGACGAGAAGTTCGAGGACGGTGCGGTGATCGACGGCGCCGCGCTCAAGGCAGCCGGCATCATCAAGAAGGAATTCCAGCCCGTCAAGATCCTTGCTGAGGGCGAGACCAGCAAGAAGTTCACCGTCCGCGTGGACAAGGTTTCCGCTGCCGCCAAGGCCAAGATCGAGGCGGCCGGAGGGTCGGTCGAGCTCCCGTGCTAACTGGCCTGAAGAACGCGTTCCGGGTCAAGGACCTTCGGGATAAGATTCTCTTCACCATAGCGATGCTCGTGCTGTACCGTATCGGTGCACACGTCCCTGTGCCCGGCGTCCCCTTCCAGGGGATGGCGGGCCTTTTCCCCACCGAGGGCGCTATGGGGTTGCTGACGCTTTTCTCCGGCGGCGCGCTGAGCTATGTGTCGGTGTTCTCGCTCGGCATCATGCCCTACATCACGAGCTCCATCATCCTGCAGCTCCTGCAGAGCGTGATTCCGAGCCTGCACGAGCTTGCCCGCGAGGGCGAGGTCGGCCAGCAGAAGATCACCCAGTATTCTCGCTACCTCACGCTCGGCCTCTCCATCCTGAACGCGATCGGTTACCTGTTCCTCTTCAAGAGCTACGGCATCAGCTTCGCGAACGCCGACGCTCCCGAGATCATCTTCGACATCATGGTCGTCGGCACGCTCGTCGCGGGCTCCATGCTCATCATGTGGATCGGTGAGCTCATCACCCAGCGCGGTATCGGCAACGGCATGTCGCTCATCATCTTCGCGAACATCATGTCCGGCCTGCCGCAGGCGATCTTCGCCTCACTCGACGGTGACGTGATGGGTACCGTCGTGACGATCGTGGCCGTCGTGGTCGTGCTCGTCGTGATCCCGTTCATCGTGTTCCTGGAGCGCGGCCAGCGCCGCATCCCGGTGAGCTACGCCAAGCGCGTGGTGGGTCGCCGCGTCATGGGCGGCCAGTCCACCTACCTGCCCATCAAGGTGAACACCGCGGGCGTCGTGCCGATCATCTTCGCGAGCGCCCTGCTCTACTTCCCGGCGCAGCTCGCCGTGTTCTTCCCCGGCATCAACTGGGTGATGGCCGTGGCGAACGCGCTCGCGCAGGGCTGGATCAACTGGATCCTCAACGTGGTCCTCATCGTGTTCTTCGCGTACTTCTACACCTCCATGGTGTTCAACCCGGACGAGACGGCCGACCAGCTCAAGCGCCAGGGCGGCTTCATTCCGGGCGTGCGCCCCGGTCGCGCCACCGCGGCCTACATCAAGAACGTGCTCAACAAGATCACGTTGCCGAGCGCCGTGTTCCTCGCGCTCATCGCCATCGTGCCTTCGATCGTGTTCTCGGCGACGGGCAACCAGCTCATCCAATCCTTCGGTGGCACCTCGGTGCTCATCATGGTGGGCGTGGTGCTCGATACCGTCGACAAGCTCGAGGGTCAGTTGAAGACCTATAATTACGACGGGTTCTTCAAGTAAGTTCTTGCAGGAGCCCCCGTGCTGAGCGCGGGGGCTTTTGCTCATACTATGGGAGAGGAGACTCCTATGAACATCGTACTTCTGGGAGCGCCCGGTGCGGGCAAGGGCACCATGGCCCAGCGCCTCGTGGCCGACTACGGCGTGGCGCACATCTCCACCGGCGACCTGCTGCGCGCTGCCGTGAAGGGCGGCACGGAGCTGGGCGTCCAGGCGAAGCAGTACATGGACGCCGGCGAGCTCGTGCCCGACCAGCTCGTCATCGACCTCGTGAAGGAGCGCCTCGCTGCCGACGATGCGCAGAAGGGCTTCATCCTCGACGGCTTCCCGCGTAACACCGTGCAGGCCGTGACCCTCGATTCCGAGCTCTCCGCGCTCGGTCGCACCATCGACGCGGCGCTGCTCATCGACGTCGCGCCCGAGGTCATCATCGAGCGCCTCTCCGCGCGCCGCACCTGCCGCGCCTGCGGCTACACCGGCACCGCGGCCGACGCCGTGTGCCCGAACTGCGGTGGCGAGATGTACCAGCGCGATGACGACAAGCCGGAGACCATCCAGAACCGTCTCGACGTCTACGAGACCGCCACGAGCCCGCTCGTCGAGTACTACCGCGGCCAGGGCCTCCTCAAGAGCGTCGACGGTGCCCGTTCCATCGACGAGGTCTACGCCGACGTCAAGGAAGCGCTCGGTCTATGATCAAGATCAAGGAGCCTTTTGAGATCGAGGAGATGAAGAAGGCGGGCGCGCTCTCCAAGATGGCGCTCCGCCACGTGGGCGCCATGGTGCGCCCCGGCGTCTCCACGTTCGAGCTCGACCAGCTCGCCGAGCAGATCATCCGCATGCACGGGGGCACGCCGGCCTTCAAGGGCTACGGCGGGTTCCCGGGTTCCATCTGCGCCTCGCTGAACGACGCGGTGGTGCACGGCATCCCCAACCCCGACGTCATCCTCCGTGACGGTGACATCATCTCCATCGACACCGGCGCGATCGTCGACGGCTGGGTGGGCGACAACGCCTGGACGTTCTTCGTGGGCAACCCGGCGCCCGAGGTGAAGGCGCTCTGCGAGGTCACGGTGGACTGCCTGAAGGCGGGCATCGAGCAAGCCGTGCCCGGCAACCGCATCGGCGACATCGGCCACGCGATCCAGTCGCTCGCCGAGAGCCACGGCTACGGCGTGCTCCGCGAGTATGTGGGCCACGGCGTTGGCCGCGTGATGCACGAGGAGCCGAACGTCCCGAACTACGGCAAGAAGGGGCGCGGCGTGCGCCTCGAGGCCGGCATGGTCATCGCCATCGAGCCCATGATCACGCTCGGCACGCACCGCGTGAGCACGGGCGCGGATGGCTGGATCGTCACGACGAACGACCATCTGCCCGCCGCGCACTACGAGAACACCATCGCCATCACGAACGACGGCCCGGTGATCCTCACCGCCGATGCCCAGGGTCCTTGGTGCAGTCTCCAGGGCGGGGTCATGTAGCGCGTTTGGCCGCAGTCGACCTGCTGAAGGCGGGGGCGACCGCCTTATATCATTCCGTGCTCAAACAGCGCTGCGCGAACTGCGCGCGGAACGATATGGGGGACCCGCCTCCGCCTCCTTGAGTCGTTGGGGACGGGTTCAATTGACTCACGGAGTCACCGGGGACAGGTTCGATTGCTACATGAGGACGGGCGCGAGTGCAATTCGTCCATCTGGTGTGGCGAGCCAAGCATCGAGCGTTCACCTCGTCGGGGCGGGCGGGTCATATCGTCCCGCGCGCAGTTCCGCAGGGAGGCGGCGAAGCCGCCGAGCGAGGACTGTTTGAGCACGGGATGATATGACCCGCCCGCCTGTGCCGCCCCCGGTGTGCGTTCGATGTGAAATCCACATGAACGACACAGAAGATGATGTATCATAAGTCGCTGCTGTCATCATTCGAGAGAAAGATGTGCTTGTGAAGAAGGAAGACGCAATCGAGCTCGAGGGTACGGTCACCGAGCCGCTGCCCAACGCGATGTTTCGTGTCGATCTGGGTAACGGTCATACGGTGCTCTGCTCCATCTCGGGCAAGATCCGCATGAACTATATCCGCATCCTTCCCGGCGACAAGGTCGTCGTAGAGCTCTCGCCCTACGACCTCACGCGTGGGCGCATCACCTATCGGTACAAGTAGGCAGCGCGGGGCGTCCGCCCCAGCGCGGGCATCCGGCTCGCTCAACCGGATCGCGCGCACCCAGCCTTGGTAATTCACGTCTGCGGCTGGACGAGTAGATAGTAGGTTTGTAGTTTGAGCACTACCGAAAGGAAGAACGATGAAGGTACGTCCTTCGGTCAAGAAGATGTGCGATAAGTGCAAGATCATCAGGCGCCACGGAAAGGTTCTCGTCATCTGCGAGAATCCGCGCCACAAGCAGCGTCAGGGTTAAGAGAGGAGAACTACATTGGCCCGTATTAGCGGTGTCGATCTGCCGCGCGAGAAGCGCATCGAGATCGGTTTGACCTACATTTACGGCATCGGCCGCACCACGGCGTCGAAGATCTGCGCCGAGACGAACATCAACCCGGATACCCGCGTCAAGGACCTCACCGACGAGGAAGTCGACGTCATCCGTAAGTACATCGACGAGCAGCACCTCATGATCGAGGGCGACCTCCGTCGTGAGCGCAACCAGAACGTCAAGCGCCTCATGGACATCGGCTGCTATCGTGGCCTGCGCCACCGCAAGGGCCTCCCGGTCCGCGGCCAGCGCACGCACACCAACGCTCGCACCCGCAAGGGTCCGAAGCGTCAGATCGGTGCCAAGAAGAAGAAGTAGGGAGCGCTTAACACATGGCTACTGCTAAGAACAAGCGCGGCGCCACGACCCGTGTGAAGCGCGCCGACCGCAAGAACATCTCCGTGGGGCAGGCTCACATCCGTTCCACGTTCAACAACACGATCATCTCGATCACCGATCCGCAGGGCAACGTCATTGCCTGGAAGTCGGCTGGCCAGGTGGGCTTCAAGGGTTCGCGTAAGAGCACCCCGTTCGCTGCCCAGATGGCTGCCGAGGCCTGCGCCAAGGCCGCTATGGAGCACGGCATGCACAAGGTCGCCGTGTTCGTGAAGGGCCCGGGTTCCGGCCGCGAGACCGCCATCCGCTCGCTGCAGGCCGCGGGCCTCGAGGTCACGAGCATCCAGGACAAGACCCCCATCCCGCACAACGGCTGCCGCCCCAAGAAGCGTCGCCGCGTGTAACTTCTGAAAGGATCGCACTACCATGGCAATCGACAGGACTCCTGTTCTTAAGCGCTGCCGCCAGCTCGGGATCGATCCCGTGGAGCTCGGCTATAGCAGCAAGAAGGAATCGAAGCGTCAGCCCAAGCGTCGCCGCAAGGAATCTGAGTACGGCATGCAGCTGCGCGAGAAGCAGAAGGCGAAGTTCATCTACGGCGTGCTCGAGAAGCAGTTTCGCCGCTACTACGAGCGTGCCCGCAAGATGAACGGCATCACGGGTGAGAACCTCATGGTCCTCCTCGAGAGCCGTCTCGACAACGTCGTGTTCCGCCTCGGCTTCGCCCGCACTCGTCGCGAGGCGCGCCAGACGGTCACCCACGGCCACTTCACGGTGAACGGCCGTCGCGTCGACATCCCGAGCTACCTCGTCAAGCCCGGTGACGTCATCGCGGTGGGCGAGAAGTACCGCGACCTCCTCCCCATCAAGGAGGCCCTCATCCAGTCCGAGCGCTTCGAGGTTCCCGGCTGGCTCGAGGTCGACATCGAGAAGCTCTCCGGTAACGTGCTCTCGCTGCCCGCTCGCGAGCAGATCAGCACCGATATCCAAGAGCAGCTCATCGTCGAGCTCTACTCGAAGTAGTCCGCTTTGGGCTGCTGAGGCTGGAGGTTTTAATACATGTCAGAATTCATTAGGCCTCAGGTTCAGGTCGAAGAGATCAACGAGACGTCGGCGCGCGTGTCTGCCGAGCCCCTCGAGCGCGGCTACGGCGACACCCTCGGCAACTCGCTTCGTCGCGTGCTGCTGTCCTCGCTCGAGGGCGCTGCCGTCGAGGCGATCAAGATCGATGGCGTTCAGCACGAGTTCATGACCATCCCGAACATGGTGGAGGATGTCACCGACATCGTCCTCAACGTGAAGGGTCTCGTGTTCCGCGCGAACGGCACGTCGGTCGACGAGGGCACGGCGACCATCTCCATCGACGGCCCGTGCGAGGTCACCGGTGCTGACTTCTTCATCCCGTCCGAGTTCGAGCTCGTCAACCCCGAGCAGCACATCGCCACGCTGAACGAGGGCGGCCACCTCACGATGAGCATGCGCATCGGTCACGGTCGCGGCTATGTGTCCTACGAGGGCAACAAGCGCGAGAGCGACCCGATCGGCTACATCCACGTCGACTCCCTCTTCTCGCCGGTGCGCCGCTGCGCCAAGCTCGTCGAGGCGTGCCGCGTGGGTCAGCGTACCGACTACGACCGTTTGGTGCTTGAGATCGAGACGAACGGCGCCATCACGCCCCGCGAGGCCGTGGTGCAGGCCGCGAACATCATCAACCAGCACATGGCTGCGTTCATGAACCTCGCCGAGACCCCCGAGGTCGAGGAGGAGGCTTCGATCTTCGCCCCCGAGGTCACGAACGACAACGCCGAGCTCGATAAGCAGATCGAGGACCTGGATCTCTCCGTGCGCTCCTACAACTGCCTGAAGCGCGCGAGCATCCATTCGGTGCGCCAGCTTGTGGAGTTCTCCGAGGACGATCTTCTCAACATCCGCAACTTCGGCGTGAAGTCGATCGAGGAAGTCAAGGACAAGCTTGAGTCCATGGGCCTGAGCCTGAAGGCTTAAGCGGTCAGCATATAGAGGAGAAACGAGACCATGCGTCACAACAAGAAGAAGGGCCTGAAGCTCGGTACCGATGCGAGCCACACCAAGGCCATGAAGAAGAGCCTTGCCCAGGCGCTGTTCACCTATGATCGCATCAAGACCACCGAGACGCGCGCCAAGGCGCTCCGCAGCTATGCCGAGCCCATCATCACGTGGGCGAAGAAGGGCGACCTTCACTCCCGCCGTCTCGCCATCGCCAAGCTCGGCGACAAGGACCTCGTGGCCGAGATCTTCGACAAGGCCGCTCAGGGCATGTGGGCCGACCGCAACGGCGGTTACACCCGCATCATGAAGCTCGGCCCCCGCAAGGGTGACAACGCCCCGATGGTCATCATCGAGATCGTTTCCGAGCCCTGCACCCCCAAGGCCAAGAAGGCCGCGCCGGCTCCCGTGAAGCCCGTCGCGCCGAAGAAGGCCGAGGAGACCGAGGAGGAGGCTCCCGTCGAGGAGGCTGCTGCCGAGGAGACCGCCGAGGCCGAGGCTGCCGAGACCGAGGCGACCGAGGAGCAGGCCGCCGAGTAGCGGCGTGCCGCAATCGCATGTGGAAGGCCCTGCCCTGCGGCGGGGCCTTTTTTATCGGCAGTTTGATGGCTTGAAAACCCAAACTGCGCGAAACGAGCGGTTTATTGGCACCTCCTGAAGTAGCAAGAGGGTGCGCGCCAGCAAAACAGCAGGTAGTGGTGTTGCCGTTGTTGCTGCTACTCGGCCACCCCCGCATAAAACGTTCGTTTC
>NZ_CAPF01000064.1:0-1913 GCF_000321165.1 Enorma timonensis | reverse complement strand
AATTGACTCAGTGAGTCAATTGAACCCGTCCCCAATGACTCAGAGCAGCAGGCGCTCGCAGGCGCGACAGGTGATGCGGTAGTACGCGCCCATGAGGGCGAGGGTGAAGGCGAGGGTGCCGGCTACCACGAGCGCGAACGACCCGCTGCCCAGCACGAGCGCCAGGAAGGCGACGAGGATGAGGCCGAACACATCGTGGACGAGCGCGCATCCGAGCGGGGCGGCGAAGCTCAGGCGCACCTGCTGGCGCAGGGAGACGCGCGCGAGCTCGCGGTCGCAGCCCAGCTCGCGCAGGGTCTCGTAGGCATGCCGCGCGTCCGCGGCGCCCGAGAGCTGCTGCAGCGCGAGGATCGCCGCAGCGGTGACGAGGAACGCCGCGCCGTAGAAGATCCCGATGTAGCCGATGGGCGCGAGCGTGCTCGCGTTCTCGACCACCGCCCCCGGCGCGCGCATGCCGACGCTGAACGCGAAGCCCGCGCAGATCATGCACACGGCCGCCGCGATGAGCACGCACACGCAGGCGAGCGCGGCCGAGGTGCTCGAGATGCGTGCCTCGGTCTGCCGCACGGTGAAGGGGCGCAGGCCGTCCCAGTAGCGCTCGGGCCTCCGCCGGGCGCGCTCGCCCAGCCGCCAGGCGCCCGCGCGCATCACGAGCATGGTTGCCCCGAACGCGGCGAAGCCCATGGGGATGATGAAGGCGACGAAGTACATCGGCTGTACGACGCAGCTCCCCCACACGACGGCGAGGAGCGGCACGGCGAGGGCGAGCTGCACGCGCGCCCCGCGCTTGCTCGCGAAGCGCATGCGCTCGGGCGCGCGCTCGGCGCTCATGAGCTCGATGAGGGGGCGGCGCACCACGTCGCGCACGCATGCGGCGGAGCCGAGCGCGGTGATGGCCGCGAAGCTGCAGGCCGTCCAGACGGCGGCGCCGGTGGAGAACACCGGGAGCAGCCGCCAGGGCGCGTCGAACACGAAGGCGGCGATGAGGCCGAAGGCAGGGGAGAGCACGACCCCGGCGAGGATGCCCGTCGCGAGCGCCGCCGCGCCCACGATGCCGCCCTCGAGCGCGAGGACGCACGCCACGCCGCGGCGCTCCATGCCCAGCAGTGCGTACATGCCGAACTCACGCTTGCGGCGGCGCACGATGAAGCGGTTGGCGTAGGCGACGAGGAAGATGAACACCACGACGACGAAGACGGAGAAGCCTTCGAGGACGCCGCCCATGCTCCCATAGATACCGCGCTGCTCGGGCGTGAGGTCGAGCGCGGTGAGGTAGTCGCCCGAGGCGATGAACGAATACAGCAGGCAGGCGGCGAGCGCGAGCGTGGCGAAGTAGACCGAGTAGTCGCGCAGGCTGCGCCGGACGTTCCCACGTGCGAGTTTGAGGTACATGATGCTCCCATCGGTTGGTGGCAGCGTCCATTCTCGTCCTCGCGCGCCCGGCGAGCCATCGATTTGGCTTACGCGAACGTTTCGTTTTTGTAAGGGTGTGCGCTTTCCGCCTGCGACGCTGCCGCGCCGCCCCGATACCGCTACAATCTCATACGGCCTGTGTTCACTGCGGTCAACATTTCGACCGCCCCGGAGGCGCACCAGAGGAGATTTCGCATGAAGCTCGACGAGCTTGAGATAGGTAAGGACGCGATCATCGAGTCGGTTGAGTCGGACGATTCGTCGCTGCGCCAGCACATCTTCGATATGGGGCTCACGCCCGGCACCGAAGTGACCATGATGAAGTACGCGCCCATGGGAGACCCGCTCGAGATCCGCCTGCGCGGCTACGAACTCACCCTGCGCCGCGCCGACGCGGCGCGCATCGCGGTCACCGACGTGCACGACGCGCACAACTGCCCGCGCAAGAACCCCGAGGCCACCGCGACCGCGCACCCGGCGCTCGGCGAGGAGCCCGCCCG
>NZ_CAPF01000065.1:0-36319 GCF_000321165.1 Enorma timonensis | reverse complement strand
ATGAGGAAAGCGCGCGGGCTTTCAAGACGTTTATCGCCATGCATCGATAGCGAGATGATGAGCGATGACGACGCTGCCGATCAACAACACCCCAATCACCTGCATGCCCCATGCGGAGTCCGAGCGCGCATTCGACGAGTTCGCAAGCATGCCGCTTGAGTGAATCTAGTCTGCCCCGTACCGCAACGGGTAATCCCATGATTCGCCTAGCCAGGAGGTAGCTATGTCAGAGGAAACCATCTCGCACGGGCAGCCATTCCAGGATATGGAGCGCTGGCGTGAAGCCGGGCGCCGGGGTCGCGAGCTCATCGAAGCGAAGCATCGCGCCGCATCCATCAAGAAGGTTGTCCAAGACCGGGGGATCAAGAAGCTGTACCACCTCACCCAAGCGAGGAACCTCGACAGCATTTTCGAGCACGGGATCCTGTCCAGGAACGAGCTCGCCCGTCGGAAGATCGACGCCGCCGTCAATAGCAGGCTGTGTTGTCAGGAACTCGCCGATACCGTTTCCGTGTACATTTCCGGAGTCAATTTCGAGGTGCTTCACGCCCTTGAGCAGCATAAACGGGAACGGGGCGAGACGAGCCCGGGAGACACGTTCGTGCTGCTGGAGCTCGATCCCAGCGTGCTGTATGAGCTGAACTGCTCGTTCTTCCCGACTGGCGTGGGCGTCGGTCTGTTTCGCATCAAATGGGAGACGTCCTACGGAGCACAGGCGTTGGAAAGCATGTTCGAAGACGGCCGCCCGAGCCCAGGGGGAGGCTACTCCCGCACCAAATGGGATTTGAAGCCCTGGGAAGTCAGCGACCCTAACGCAGAGGTGTTCGTGTTCGGGGCGATTCCGCCCCGCTACATCATGCGCGTGTTCTTCAAGAGCGAGGAGCAGATCGACGAGTACCGCAGCTGGGTCGGAGACGACGGCCACATTCCGTATCAGATCGTGTCGCATGAGGCCGCGCTGTTCGAACGGCGGCGCGATTGGATCGACTGGGATATTTCCAGCATGTATGCAGCAGTGAGGAAAGAAAGAGCCGCTCGCCGGGGAGGCAAGAACGGCGGGTTCCGTCTCGTTGACTGAGCGACGCGAGCGCGTTGAACGGCGGTTTTCCCAGCCGGTGTTCGCAACACGTTTTCAATACCCGAACAAGTTCCGTATCCGTTGGGAAGGGGCGCGCACATGCCCGATACCGCAAGCGTCGTCTTCGGGCGCAAGGCCGAGGGCGCCATGTTCACCTCGCGCGAGAAGTACGAAGCCGTCAATGCCGAGTCGACAGGCCTCGCACGCATACGTTTCGCCATCGACGAGCCTTCTTATTGGCCCGGCGGGGCGTATTCGTCGTGCGCATCTACTTCTATAAGGACGGCGAGGTCGTCGCCGGGGCGCTCTGCAGCGAGGACGGCACGCCCGCGCGGGATATCCTCGCGTATACGGGGTGGCGGCGTGCCGCTGCCCGGCCGGTGGTGCCGGTCGGGCGGGGAGCGGTACCCGCGAAGCGCTAAGATGGCCGAGAGGGCACGGGAGAGTGCGTGGCCCGCACGGGGCGGCGGCCCCGCCCCGTGCCCCGCATGCAGATGGGAGGGCTGTGGCTATGGGTTTCATCGACGACGACGCTTGGCAGGAGCAGAATAAGGCGAGGCGGGCGACCGCCAATCTGGCCGTTGTTGCCAAGGAGAGAGAAAAATTCGCTACGGGCAAGGAGGTCGCTGCGCTTCGGAAGCGCATTCGCGTGCTGATCGATGATCGTCTGCGCACACTCGCGACACGCATTGCCGACACCTATAACGGCGTGTATTGCGCCTATGATGGGGCCTGCATCGGCGACTGGGGCTCGCAGTCGATTCAGAGAGTATCGTGCAAGTCCAAGCTCAGCGGTGCCGCGGAGGAATGGGTAAGGTATTATCAGCAAAGCCTTCTTGATGATGCGAAGGCGTTGCGCGCATTTGATTACGGATGCGCGACAGACGATGAGCTGCGGGCTCTCGCTTCCCTGGAGCAGTTGATCAACGTGCTGTTCGCCATTCCGATGAATCTGTTCGACGTGTACGCCGCCTTTGCGAAGGCAGATCCGTGCGATCCTCGGTGGCGGAACGGTCTTTCTAAGAGGAGCAGGCTGCAGTCGAGTGTGTTTCTGGCCCTCCAAATGGACTGCATGCTCACCAACGAGCTGCAAGTGCGGCGGAACGCCTGCGCCTTGACGGGAAGCCTGAGCGAGCAGTACCGGGATTTCGGGTACCGTATGCTTATGCGGCTCAGCTATGAGAAGAAGGGGCTCGACCGGCTTCCAACGGGGGGGCGCCGCCATCGACGATCTTGCCGCCCAGCTTTACGGAATAACCAGGGTCGATAACTCCTCCGTGCGCGATCGCAGGCTGGAAGCGTTGAAAAAGGCTGCCGAGCTGGCAGATGCATGGGTTGCCGCATGTCCCCATTCCGCTGACGCTCGGCGCCATCAATCCTCGATAACCGCAGCCATCGATCAGCGCCAAGGCATTCTTGAGCCAGCGGCGGAAAAGGCTGTGCGCGACTACGCGCGGGCGCTCGAGGAGGATCGGAAGCGGCGGCGCGAGGAAGAGGCCGAAACCGAGCGGAGACGTCGCCGTGAGCGGATAGAGCTCGAACAACAACGCCGCCGCGATGGAGAGGGAGGCGCAGAAGGCGGTGTGCGAGCCGATCGAGCGCTTCGTGCCTGCCAATAGCCCCACGGACGGACAGGACTCGACCACCTCTTCGTCCTAAACCGGCGAGCTGTTGCGTTCGGTTTTGTCCGGGCGACATGACATAATCATCGCAAACGCTAGGGCACCCCATACGGCGGGCGTCCTGGCTCGCAGGCTTACGAGAGAGGAGCCTTTGTATGGCAGATGCAGTATATACCGATCTTGAGGGCGGGTCGCTTTCCGCTCTGATAACCCAGCTCAAGGAAAAGGGGCTCATCAGCTCAGATGCGAGCATCGATGCCATCGCGCGCAAGTTTTTTCAGAAGTTCCGCGATGCCGGGCTCCTCGAGTACCAGACATTCGAGCGCACGGGCAGGCGTTGCACGGTTCCCACCGAGGCAGGGATTGCACGCGGAATTGAACGGCATGATACGAGCTTATATGCATACCCATGGTTTTCCGGCGCCGGCATCCAGCTGGTGCTCGAGGCGCTCGACAGCGCGGGCATGCTCACGGGGCCGCTGAAACGCGATGACAAGCCCGGCGAGCAAGCTCAGACGGCTGTCCCCACCCCGCGCCCCGGCGACCCGTATCCGGACCGCACGCCGCAAGAGATCGACACCGAGGACAAGGACGCATGGTGCCGCAAGGGCGAGGAGCTCGAGGGGGACTTCGTTGCACGCATCGTGCCCCTCACCGGGCGCGACGTGCGCATCAACCCGGAGAAGGCGACGAACCCCTACGCCATCGACCTGCACGATTACGACAACGACCGCCCCGCCGACCTCAAGAGCTTCATGACGCCGTTCTTTACCTGCGCCCGCTATACGCAGGACGAGGCCGGCCGTCCGCTTGCGCGGCGGCTCGACCCGCGCCTCACCATCACGTTCGACGCGAAGGACTACCGCCGCTACTGCGAGCTCTACCCGGAGTGCGACATCTACCTCTACGTGCATTGGGAGCAGCTTGCCTATCGCGACGTAGAGATTGAGCCGCTCGAGGGCGTGTGGGTGGCACGCTTCGCCGACATGCGCGCGAAGATCGAGGAGCGCGCGCTCGTGCACCACAACTACCTGCGTCGCAAGGGCGACCCGCGCAACGCGAACGACTGCTACCTCTTCGACCTGCGCGACCCCATCTTCACCAAGCTCCTCGAGTGCACGCCGGGTGCAGAGGGGCCGAAGAGGGAAGACGCGACGGCAGGCGTCGCAGAAGGGGAGTCCGTGCGTGTAGAGGAGCCAGCACAGGCCGACGCTCCCTCTCCCGAGCGTGATGCTGCCGCGTGCCAAGCAACCGCCCTCCTTCGCGAGGCATACGGGGAGGGAGCAGAGTTCCGCGCGGGCCAGCTCGAGGCGATCGTCGACGCCGCGACGGGCAAGCGTGTGCTCGTGGTGCAGAAGACGGGTTGGGGCAAGTCGCTCGTCTACTTCATGGCCACGAAGATCTTGCGCGCGCAGGGCGCCGGCCCCACGCTCATCATCAGCCCGCTTCTGGCGCTCATGGAGAACCAGATCGAGTCGGCGAAGCGGCTTGGGTTGAACGTCGCGACCATCAATTCGGGCAACAAGGACGACTGGGAAGAGATCTTCTCCCATCTCGGCAGCTATGACGCCCTCATCGTCTCGCCCGAGCGCCTCTCGAACGCAGGGTTCATGCAGCAGCTCGCTAGCGTACGTAACATCAAGCTCTTTGTAGTTGACGAAGCGCACTGCATCTCGGACTGGGGACACGACTTCCGCCCGGACTACCAGCGCGTGTCGCGCTTCCTGCAGAACCTGCCCGAGGACGCTGCCATCTTAGGCACCACCGCCACGGCGAACAACCGCGTGATCAAGGACATTCGCGCGCAACTTGGGCATAACCTGAGCGTTGTGCGCGGGGACCTCATCCGTGAGAAGCTCGCCATCCAGGTGAACCCCGAGCAGGCCCGCGAGGAGCGCCTCGCCTGGCTCGCCCAGACGCTCGGCCGAGGCGGCGGCCTCGCGGAGGGGCAGGGGCTCATCTACTGCCTCACGCAGCGCGATTGCGAGCATGTCGCCGAGTACCTGCAGCAGCACGGCGTCTCCGCCCGCGCGTACCACTCCGGCCTCGATGCGGAGGTGTCCGGCCGCGCGCTCGCGGATTTCGAGGCGGGCGACGTGCGCGTGCTCTGCTGCACCATCAAGCTCGGCATGGGCTACGACAAGGCGGACATTCGCTTCGTCGTGAACTTCCAGCTGCCGCAGAACCTCATCAGCTACTACCAGCAGATCGGCCGCGCCGGCCGCGACGGCAAGCGCGCCTACGCGGTGCTGCTGCACGGCCCGGAGGACGAGGGCATCCTGCGCAGCTTCATCGATTCCGCCTTCGCCGAGCCGGACCTGCTCGAGAAGATCATCGAGCTCTGCCGCGACGGGGCTCCCAAGCGCGCGATCGCCGCAGAGGTGAACGTGACCGCGGGCAAGCTCGACGAGGCGCTCAAGTACCTCCAGGTTCACGGGTACCTCTTCACGGAGCGCCGGAAGAACGCCCGGGGCAGCTGGCAAACCGTCTTCTGCGTGGACGAGCAGGCGAGCTTCGATGCGCAGGCGGAGCGCGAGCGCCAGGCCGAGCTGCGCAACACGCGCTACGACGAGCTCGCGAGCTTCAAGGAGTTCCTGCGCACCGACGGCTGTCTCATGAAGTTCATCGCCGACGAGCTCGACGCGCCGGACGCCAAGGACCACTGCGGCATCTGCGCGAACTGCGCGGGCGGGCCGCTCTTCCCGGTGGAGCTCGATAAGGTGCTCGTGGACGAGGCGATCTTGTTCGAGAAGAACCGCCATGGCTTCGTGAAGCCCCGGAAGCTCTGGCCGGATGGCAGCCGCATCGCGGCGGAGGAGCAGTGCGGCCGCGGCTGGATCCTTTCGGACAACTATTATTCTCTGCTTGGCCAGCTTGCCGCGACGGGCAAGTACCGCGACGGCCGCTTCTCGGACGAGCTGCTCCTGGAGTCCGCGCGGTATTTGCGCAGCGCGGCGGCGGGGACGGGCATCGACGCGGTGGTCGCCGTGCCGAGCCTGCGCCATCCCCGGCTCGTGCCGGATTTCGCCGAGCGCTTGGCGCACGCGCTCAAGGTGCCGTTCATGGACGGCGTCGTGCGCAAGACCGCCGAGGGCGCCGCGCAGAAGACGCTCAACAGCTCGGTGCTGCAGGCGAAGAACATCCGCGATACCATCGAGGTGGCCAAGCCCGGGCGCATCGCGGGCAAGACCGTGCTCCTCGTGGACGATATGGTCGACTCCGGCTGGACGTTCGCGGTGATCGCGTCCGAGCTCGTGCGCGCCGGCGCGAAGGCCGTCTACCCGTTCGCGCTCGTGAAGACCGGCAAGGGCGACTGATAGCAAAATGGGTTGGTTGGGGACGGGTTCCTTCCAACCCATTTTTGGAATGGCGCCGTGTCCGTCAAAATGGGTTGGAAGGAACCCGTCCCCAACCAACCCATTCGGGAGTTAGCAAGGAGGAAGCCATGCCGCAGGTATTCATTTCGGGCTCGCGCAGCTTGGCGCGGCTGCCCGAGGCGTTCTGCCAGTCCATCGACCGCATCTGCGAGCAGGGCTTCGGCGTGCTCGTAGGGGATTCCGAGCGCGGGGTCGACGCGCTTACCCTCGATTACCTGCGCTCGTGGCGGGGTGCGCCATACCCGGGCGTTCGCGTGTTCACCGTGCGGACGCGCCCGCGCGTGACGGTGGATCCCGCTTGGGCCGTGGAGGTGGTGGCGGGCGAGCCGGGTACCACGGGCCGCGCCCTCCAGACGGCGAAGGATCGCGTCATGGGGGAGCGGGCGGATTGGGGACTCGCGTACTTCAACCCCATCGAGGTCAACCGCTTCGGCAACCTGCAGGTGAGCTCGGGCACGCTCCGCAACGCCGTGCAGCTGCTCCTCGCGGGGCGACCGGTGAAGCTCTTCTATACCTATGAGGGGGAGGCGCGCGCGGCGGGGCTCTCGACGATCGAGGATCTCGAGGGCGTCGTGGAGACGTACCGCACCGAGCGACTCGGCAACGAGGAGCGCGCAGCGGTGCTCGCGAGCACGACCGCGTGCGACCGGGCGGCGGGCAAGGACGCCGAACAGGTGAAGTACGGGAAGATCGCGTCGAAGCTCCAGGCGCTCATCCGCGACGAGCGGAAGCGCCGCACCGTGCAGGCCACCCTCGACCTCGGCTAGATGGGTTGGTTGGGGACGTGTTCCTTCCAACCCCTTTTTCACCGGGCGTGGCGTCATCCCAAAAAGGGGTTGGAAGGAACACGTCCCCAACCAACCCATTCCGTCTTCACAAGCTCCCCATGGGTCTTTTCGACAAAAACGCAGGTCAGAACATTAGGATACGCCCGGACGCGTGTATTAGAGCATTTCGGTTGACGAGCGGCGACGGCTTGTACTACTATTCGTTTGCTCGCGATGGCGGAATTTCCGCATGGACGTCCGGCTTCGTGGGTCTTGCTTCATGTGGGAGTGTGCCCGAGTGGTTAATGGGGACGGGCTGTAAACCCGTTGGCTCTGCCTACCAAGGTTCGAATCCTTGCGCTCCCACCAGAAGTCAAGTGCCTGTGTAGCTCAGTCGGTAGAGCACCTCGTTGGTAACGAGGAGGTCACCGGTTCAAGTCCGGTCGCAGGCTCCAGTACGGCGGTGTAGCTCAGCTGGTTAGAGCACACGGTTCATACCCGTGGCGTCACTGGTTCGAATCCAGTCACCGCTACCAGGTAACACGGTGGCTTCTCTATGTACGTGGGGGAGCCACTTAAGTTAAAGGGCAAGTCCCTCAGCGGGGACGACCTTAAGGAGGAGGGCTTTATGGCCAAGGAAAAGTTCGAGCGTACAAAGCCGCATGTTAACATCGGCACCATCGGCCACGTCGACCACGGCAAGACCACGTTGACGGCTGCCATCACCAAGGTTCTCTCCGAGACCGAGGGCTGCAAGGCCGACTTCACCGCCTTCGAGAACATCGACAAGGCTCCCGAGGAGCGCGAGCGCGGCATCACCATCTCCGTCGCGCACGTCGAGTACGAGACGGCCAACCGCCACTATGCGCACGTCGACTGCCCTGGCCACGCCGACTACATCAAGAACATGATCTCCGGTGCTGCCCAGATGGACGGCGCTATCCTGGTCATCGCCGCCACCGACGGCCCCATGGCCCAGACCCGCGAGCACATCCTGCTCGCCCGTCAGGTCGGCGTGCCCTACATCGTCGTGTTCCTGAACAAGTGCGACATGGTTGACGACGACGAGCTCATCGACCTCGTCGAGATGGAGACCCGTGAGCTCCTCTCCGAGTACGACTTCCCGGGCGACGACATCCCCGTCATCCGCGGCTCCGCTCTCGGCGCCCTCAACGGCGAGGAGAAGTGGATGGATTCCGTCCGCGAGCTCATGAACGCCGTTGACGAGTACATCCCGACCCCCGAGCGCGACGACGCCAAGCCGTTCCTCATGGCCATCGAGGACACCATGACCATCTCCGGCCGTGGTACCGTCGCTACCGGCCGTGTCGAGCGCGGCGTGCTCAAGCTCAACGAGCCCGTCGAGATCGTCGGCATCAAGGAGACCCAGTCCTCCGTCGCCACCGGCATCGAGATGTTCCGCAAGACCATGGACTTCTGCGAGGCTGGCGACAACGTCGGTATCCTCCTGCGCGGCATCAAGCGCGAGGACATCGAGCGCGGCCAGGTTCTCTGCAAGCCCGGTTCGGTGCACCCGCACACCAAGTTCACCGGCGAGGTCTACGTCCTCACCAAGGAGGAGGGCGGCCGCCACACGCCGTTCTTCGATGGCTACCGTCCGCAGTTCTACTTCCGTACCACTGACGTGACCGGCACCGTCAAGCTCCCCGAGGGCACCGAGATGGCCATGCCCGGTGACCACATCACCATCGAGGGCGACCTCATCCACCCGATCGCCATGGAGGAGGGTCTGCGCTTCGCTATCCGCGAGGGCGGCCACACCGTCGGCTCCGGCGTCGTCTCCACCATCATCGAGTAACTTCGGGTAGCCGAGGTATTCGGATCGTGTGATCTAGGAACCCGGCTCCTCATCGCGAGGAGCCGGGTTTTTATGTTCCACCGTTTCGCGAAACGAACTTCCGCCCGATGGCGAACGCACGAGTTCGCTTCCCAAAACGGTGGGTAGCAGTTATGGAACGCATCTGCATTCACGCTGCCCAGCGAATAAACCGTTGACAGGATAAGAGCGCAGATGCTATCGTATTCCATCGTGCCCGTACGGGGCGGTATTTGGAGGTAATTAGATTCATGCGTACTCTCGTCACCCTTGCCTGCACCGAGTGCAAGCGTCGTAACTATACGACGACCAAGAACAAGGCAACCATGCCTGATCGTATGGAGATCAAGAAGTATTGCCCCTGGTGCCGTCGGCATACGGTTCACAAGGAGACCCGCTAGTCTCCAACCCCTTACACGCCAGTAGTTCAATTGGTAGAGCATCGGTCTCCAAAACCGAGTGTTGAGGGTTCGAGTCCTTCCTGGCGTGCCAGTCTTCAATCCGTAAGCCTCGTATTCTCGGGGCTTACGGTTTCTGTATGTTAAGCGCCCTGCGCCCGGAGGTAGCGAGCATGGCCAACAAGAAGAACAAGAAGAAGGCTTCGCAGCGCAACGCGCAGCCGTCTGCTCCGGCCAAGGCCCAGGCTGCGGCCGAGCCCAAGAAGGGCGTCTCGCGCAAGGCTGCCAAGGACGCCGAGAGCGCGTCGAAGAGCGTCGCCCGCGCCAAGGCCGATATGAAGGCCTCCAAGGAGAAGGCGAAGGCCAAGAAGAAGAAGGACAAGAAGCCCGGCTTCTTCGGCCGCATCCGCAACTACTTCCGCGCCGTGCGCACCGAGATGCGCCGCGTCACCTGGCCGAGCAAGAAGGAGCTCGTCAACTACTCGCTCGTGGTGATCGCGTCCCTCGTGGTCGTGGGCGTCGTCATCGCCGTGCTCGACTTCGTGATCGGCGAGGGTCTCTTCCTCATCTCTGGGCTAAGGAGCTAGACCATGTCGAAGCGTTGGTATGTCGTCCACACCTATTCCGGCTACGAGAAGAGCGTCAAGAGCGACCTCGAGCACCGCATCGAGACCATGGGGATGCAGGATCGCATCTTCGATATCGAGATTCCCATGGAGAGCGTGACCGAGATCAAAGAGGGCGGGAAGCGCGAGACCAAGGACGTCAAGATCTTCCCGGGCTACGTGCTCGTGCGCATGGAGATGGACGACGACGCGTGGACCTGCGTGCGCAACACGCCGGGCGTCACCGGCTTCCTCGGTGGCAACGGCAAGCCCGCGCCGCTCTCGCGCGACGAGTACAACAAGATGATGCGCAAGTCCAAGAAGGGCGAGGCGCCCAAGCGCATGACGGTCGACCTCGAGGTCGGCACGCCGGTGCGCGTGACCTCCGGCCCCCTCGCGGACTTCAACGGCATGGTGTCCGAGGTCAACCCCGAGTCTGGCAAAGTCAAGGTCGTCCTGCAGATCTTCGGCCGCGACACGCCCGTCGAGCTCGGCTTCGACCAGATCGCCGTCGCCCTGTAAGGTTGGTTGTTCGCGCGCGGGCGCTTCTCGACCGGACCGCTCATCTGGTCGGGTGCTTCTAACGCAAGCGCGCTGACGATATTCGTTTGATTCACCCCGCTTTCGGTTCAGGAAGGTTTTGACATGGCTGAGAAGAAGGTTGCCACCGTCATCAAGCTCCAGATTCCTGCCGGCCAGGCCAACCCGGCGCCCCCCGTGGGTCCCGCCCTTGGTGCTGCCCAGGTCAACATCATGCAGTTCTGCCAGGCGTTCAACGCCGCCACGCAGGACAAGATGGGCGACGTGATCCCCGTCGTCATTACCGTCTTCGAGGATCGCACCTTCGCGTTCGAGTGCCACACCCCGCCTGCGGCGCACCTCATCAAGAAGGAGCTCAAACTCAAGAGCGGCTCCGCCGTTCCGCAGCGCGACAAGGTGGGCCAGCTCACCCAGGAGCAGCTCACGAAGATCGCCGAGATCAAGATGCCCGACCTCAATGCCAACGACATCGAGGCCGCCAAGAAGATCGTCGCCGGTACCGCCCGCTCCATGGGCGTGACCATCGCCGAGTAACTTGTTGTTTCGCGGGCGCGCCGAGGTGGTGCGCCCGTTCGCGCGCAATGGGGCGCGCAACGATGTGGGAGGGCACGCGCCCTGTGACCACAGGAGGTAGTACATGCCGAAGCATGGAAAGAATTTCCGCGCCGCCGCGGAGAAGGTCGAGAAGTTCAAGCTCTACACCCCGCTCGAGGCCGTCCGCCTCGTGAAGGAGATCGCGCCCGCCAAGTTCGACGAGACCGTCGAGGCGCACTTCCGTCTGGGCATCGACACCCGTAAGGCGGATCAGAACATCCGTGGCTCCATCTCCCTGCCCCACGGCACCGGCAAGACTGTCCGCGTCGCCGTGTTCGCCGAGGGCGAGAAGGCGCGCGAGGCCGAAGAGGCCGGCGCCGACATCGTGGGTTCCGACGAGCTCGTCGCGGCCATCCAGGGCGGCGAGATCAACTTCGACGCCGCGATCGCCACGCCGAACATGATGGCCAAGGTCGGCCGCATCGGTAAGATCCTCGGCCCTCGCGGCCTCATGCCGAACCCCAAGCTCGGCACCGTGACCATGGACGTCGCCAAGATGGTGGGCGAGCTCAAGGCCGGCCGCGTCGAGTACCGCGCCGACCGTTACGGCATCTGCCACGTGCCGCTGGGCAAGGTCTCCTTCGACGACCAGAAGCTCGTGGAGAACTACGCCGCGCTCTACACCGAGATCCTGCGCGTGAAGCCGTCCTCCGCCAAGGGCCGTTACGTGAAGAGCATCGCGCTCTCCTCCACCATGGGCCCCGGCGTCAAGGTCGATTCGTCCGTGACGCGCGACTTCATGGCCGAGTAGGCACGCAGCGCCTGCAGGTTGCTCTGCAGCTCATTTCAGCTGTGCGAAGCCGGCTCCTTCGGGAGCCGGCTTTTTTGTTTGGCGCGGGGTGTGCCGGCCGTGCTCGTGGACATGCACGACAGCGCGATACCGCTCCTGCTGCCGGCTTCATCGACAAACTTGACGGTTTTCAACGCGAAGGGCGTTTAGAAGGACGCTTCGCGTGTAGAGTTGTCAACTTTGTGCGTGAGGGGATCGACGGGATGCGGAGATAATCGCTACTTGCGATTGTTTGACAGCTTCGCTTGCCGTTTGTGGCGGCGCTGAGGCCGTTTGCCGATTGAGATGCCTTGCCGCAGCGAGTTTTCCACGAGGCGCAACCCACCTGAGCTGCGTGGTCAGATTCGTGCCAGAAACGTGCAAGAATCTACCATCTAGCTGGGAAAACGCATTCGCGCTACGCTGACGCCACGACCGGTGGACGGAGGTGCAGGATGGCGTTACGGCGTACGAAGGCATGGGGAGAGCTCCTGCAGCGTGTGAACGAGACGTTCCTTACGCGCCGTTGCTATAGCCCGGCGTCGTATGGGGAGGTGCAGATGCTGCGTCGGCATATTCGCGATAAGAGCATCGTTGAACCGTTTCTTCGGTTGTTCGCTCCCGGTGATGCGTGGGAGCAGCTCGCTCGTCTCGATCAAGAGCGATATGTGATTCGCGGCTATGCGTGGGCGCATCCGAACGCAGTGTTCTGCTCGTTGAGCGCGGCGGTGATGCATGGGCTTCCGGTCAGCTATTCGCTCTTGGGGACGTTGCACCTGTATGCCTCTTCGCCGAGCCAGCGCGGAGGGAAGCGTGTCGAGATGCGGTATCGACAGCATCCTTCATGTGTGAAAATCGACGACGTCCCCGTCGCATCGCTCGTAGAGGCAACCGTTGATTGCCTCTGCGCCTGCGATTTCGAGGATTCGCTTGCCATCGCGGACGGTTGTCTTCGGATCGCGCGCGCGGATGCGAGCTACTTGCAGCGGGAGGTAGAGGGCCTCGCGCACGGATGCAAGGGAGTCGAGAAGGCGCGCCACGTTGCACGATGGGCGGATGGGCGCGCAGAGAGCGGCGGGGAGTCCATAGCGCGCGCTGTCATGATACGCGCGGGGCTTCCACCGACTGATATTCAGCGTGCGTTTGACGACCCGCTCGAACCCAGGAAGTCGTATCGCGCCGATTTCGTATTCGAACTCACTGACGGCAAGACGGTGCTCGGCGAATTCGATGGCCGGGCGAAATATGAGGATGAGCAGCTGCGAGCGGGCTCGTCGACGATCGACGTGCTGCTGAAGGAGCGGCAGCGGGAATCTCGCTTGACACTCATGGATGTACGCATCGTGCGCTTCAACTGGAACGATGTGCGCACTCCAGGCCGCTTGGAGCAGATGCTCGCCGCGGCAGGCGTCACACGTGCGACGCTCGTGAGACCGTAACGTGGTAGTCACGATTCGTTCGCGTGTAAAGTTGACAAGTTTATGCGCGAAGGGCGTTGCGAGGGTGGCTTCGTAAACAGAGTTGACAAGTTTGTGCACGAGGCGCGCGGGGGGACGCCGTGCGGCGTGGCAGTGCGGCGCGAGATACACATTTCTCAAAAAGTATATCGACACACATAGTAGTATGTGTTACAGTGGCGCTAACGACGGACGGAATGACGTCCGCAGAGCTGGCACCAGGGAGGTGACGGTATGTCCACACGAGATGCGGTAAGCGACCTGATCCGGGGAAACATCGACGCGATCATCCTGTGCACGCTCAAAGAGGGCGACAGCTACGGGTACGAGATCCTGAAGGATATCGCTACGGCGAGCCACGGCGAGTACGAGATGAAGGAACCGTCGCTCTACACGAGCCTCAAGCGCCTGGAAGGGCAGGGGTTCGTCGAGAGCTACTGGGGCGATGAGAGCCAGGGCGCGCGGCGCAAGTACTACCGCGTGACGCCCACGGGCGCAGTCGAGCTCGAGGAGGCGACCGAGCGCTGGGTGCGCGTGCGCCGGATCATCGATAGGCTGCTCAAGCAGGACGGAGGAGACCGATGAGCGAATTGCGTATGTACGTCGAGCATCTCTTCGAGGGCCGGGTGCTTACGGCCGAGATGATCGAGCTGAAGGAAGAGATCTACGGCAACCTGGTCGCGCGCTACGAGGATTACGTGGCGAGCGGCATGAGCGAGGCGGAGGCGCTCGCGCGGGCGAAGGCGAGCATCACGAGCATCGATGACGTGCTCGCGGGCGATGACGACGCCTCGGGCGAGCCGGCGGGGACTGCGAAGGAGGAGCCCGCGGTCGCGGCCGCGCCGGGTAGCGCCGCGGCTCAGAACGCGACGGCCGAGCAGCCCGCGCCCGCGACCGTCGTCATGTCGGCGGCGGGCGATGCGGGCACCGCGACCGGGCAGGCGGGCGCTACGGCAGCGGGCACCGTGCCTCCCGCGCAGCCTTCGGGGGCGCCTGCAGAGAAGAAGGCGTCGTGGACGAAGGTGCTCGCGATCGCCGTGGCGGTGATCGCCGTGATCCTCGTGGCGACGGTGGTCTGGAACGTCGTGCTCGAGCCGGGCGGGGACTACATCGAGGACACGGTCGAAGATATCGTGGACGAGAGCACGCCGGGTGCGGGCCAGAACGGCCAGGGCGCGACGACGGGCGGGAACAACGCCTCGACCGATGCGACGGGCAACCAGCCCACGTTCAGCGATCCCGAGGACCAGCGCGAGTACGAGGCGACCTCAACGGTTCTGGGCGAGATCGACGGTCACGACTGCACGGGCCTCCAGGTGTACAGCAGCGAGAGCCAGCCCTCGGCGTCATTCTTCGAGAGCCTGCCGCTCGGTTCCTATGTGGCGGCGGACGACACGGCGAGCATCGATGCGACGAGCTTTACCGTGTACTACGCGAACGTCCCGGAGGACATCGACGGCGACGCGATTGACCGCGCGCTCGTATACAACGCGGTCGCGGCGTTCAGCGTCTATCCCAACCTGGAAACGCTCAACATCACGGTGCAGGAGCAGCACGACACATCCCACGACGCGGAGTCGTACTCCTTCACGCGCGGTCACCTCGAGAGCGCGTTCGCCAACGCGAGCGATGACGCTATCGTCCAGTTCAACAGCTCGCTCTTCGAGTCCGAGACGAGCTGGGACGTGGTGCGCCAGCAGATCGACCGCCACGAGTTCTGCGAGCACCAGGCCGACATCGCCGAGATCGGATAGGTCACAGGTAAAATAACCCCTGGGGTAAATTTACCTGTGGCGCGCGGCGCGCGTTCTGGTACACTTTATCCCAATGCAGTGATGGCCGGGCGAACCGGCGGCTGCACAGAGAGGATGGGAACATGAAGCGTTCGGCAAACATCGGATTCGCCACCGCCCCGGCGGCGCTCCGTGCCGCGCAGCTTCTAACCCTAGACGAGCTACTACTAGGCGCCGATACGCGTTAGGGTACTTCGTCCCGCTCTCACTTTCGGCATCGGAAGCACCCCATCGCGTATCAAGCCCGACGTGCAGGGCGCATCGCGACGGGGTGCTTCTCCTTATCCAGCGAACATATGCGATACGCCTCCTGCAACGCCATCTGCCCGGCAACGACCACAGGAGGAACCATGACCCGCAAGATCAACATCTTCGACACCACGCTCCGAGACGGCGAGCAGTCGCCCGGCGCGAGCATGAACACCGAGGAGAAGCTCATCATCGCGCGGCAGCTCATCCGCATGAACGTCGATGTCATCGAGGCAGGCTTCCCCATCTCGAGCCCGGGCGACTTCAAGAGCGTCGAGGAGATCGGCCGCATCGCCGGCGACGCCTGCACCGTCTGCGGCCTCACGCGCGCGGTGGACAAGGACATCGAGGTAGCGGCCGAGGCGCTGCGCACCGCCAAGCGTCCGCGCATCCACACCGGCCTGGGCGTGAGCCCGAGCCATCTGCGCGACAAGCTGCACCTCACGGAGGACGAGGCCATCGAGCGCGCCGTTCGCGCGGTGAAGCTCGCCCGCAACTTCGTGGACGATGTCGAGTTCTATGCCGAGGATGCCGGCCGCGCCGACCAGGACTTTCTCGTGCGGATCGTCGAGGCAGCCGTGAAGGCGGGCGCCACGGTGGTGAACATCCCGGACACCACCGGCTACAATCTGCCGTGGGCCTTCGGCGCGCGCATCGCCGACCTGCGCGAGCGCGTGGACGGCATCGAGGACGTGACCATCTCCGTGCACACCCACAACGACCTGGGCATGGCCACGGCGCTCGCCATCGAGGCGGTGCGCAACGGCGCCACGCAGGTGGAGTGCACCATCAACGGCTTGGGCGAGCGCGCGGGCAACACGGCGCTCGAGGAAGTGGTCATGGCCATCCGCATGCACGGCGAGGAGCTCGACGCGCACACCGACATCGTGACGCAGGAGCTCACGCGCGCCTCGAAGCTCGTGAGCTCCATCACCGGCATGACGGTGCAGGCGAACAAGGCCATCGTGGGCGCGAACGCCTTCGCCCACTCCTCCGGCATCCACCAGGACGGCGTGCTCAAGGCGCGCGACACCTACGAGATCATCGACCCGGCGGACGTGGGCGCCGGCGGCTCGCAGATCATCCTCACGGCGCGCTCCGGCCACGCCGCGCTGCGCCATCGCATGGGCGAGCTGGGCTTCACCTTCACCGACGAGGAGTTCGAGGACATCTACCAGGCATTCCTGGAGGTCGCGGACAAGAAGAAGGAAGTGTACGACGAGGATCTGGAGTCGATCGTCCACGAGCGCGAGCGCGTGAGCACCGCCGTGTGGAACCTCGACGCCGTGCAGGTCTCCTGCGGCTTCCCGCTCACGCCGACGGCCACCATCACGCTCACGAACATGGGCGGCGAGACGTTCACCGCGTGCGCGTACGGCACCGGCCCCATCGACGCGGCGTACAAGGCGGTCGATCAGATCGTCGCCGTGGCGAACGACCTGGCCGAATTCTCGGTGAAGGCCGTGACGCGCGGCATCGACGCGCTCGGCGAGGTGACGGTGCGCGTGACGGCCGAGAACGGCGAGGTGTACATCGGCCGCGGCTCGGACGGCGACATCATCGTGTCGTCGACGAAAGCCTACCTGAACGCGCTGAACCGACTCATCTCGGATCAGGCGAGGTAACCTTCCTTTGGCCAGTGCCCGGCGGGGCGGCGGCGCAGCCCCGCATATCATCCCGTGCTCAGACAGCGCTGCGCGAACTGCGCGCGGGACGATATGCGAGGCCGCGCCGCCGCATGGCGGGCACCGGCCGGCCGTAACCCGTGCGGCCTGATCCGAATTCGGGTTCAGAGGCCGCGTGAACACCAATTTATAATATGTTGTACTGGAGCTTCGAGGGTATTGGGATTGGAAACGATGTCGGAGGGTTTGGGTCGTTGCTGCTGAGCGATTCCGCAGCGAGCGAGGACTAGCGAAGGGGAGAACCCCCGAACCCCGGCAAGGAGTATCAGGAGGAATTGACATGCCACGACCGATGACCGTTGCCGAGAAGATCTTGGCCGCTCACGCGGGGCTCGAGGAGGTGCGGCCCGGGCAGCTCGTCGAGTGCGACCTCGACCTCGTGCTCGCGAACGACATCACGGCGCCCATCGCCATCGACGTGTTCCGCGAGCTCGGCGCGACCGAAGTGTTCGACCGCGACCGCGTGTGCCTCGTGCCGGATCACTACGCGCCGAACAAGGACATCAAGAGCGCCGAGCAGACCAAGAAGATGCGCGACTTCGCCCATGAGCAGAAGATCACGCACTACTGGGAGCAGGGTTGCGCGGGCATCGAGCACGCGCTGCTGCCCGAGACCGGCACCGTGGTGCCCGGCGACCTCGTGATCGGCGCCGACTCGCATACCTGCACGTACGGCGCGCTCGGCGCGTTCTCGACGGGCGTGGGCTCGACGGACGCGGGCGTGGGCCTCGCGACCGGTCGCGCGTGGTTCAAGGTTCCGCCCACCATCAAGTTCGAGATCGAGGGCGAGCTCACCGACGGCGCCACGGCGAAGGACGTCATCCTCCACATCATCGGCCTCATCGGCGTCGACGGCGCGCTCTACCAGGCCATGGAGTTCTGCGGCTCCACCATTCGGAACATGTCCATGGAAGGCCGCATGACCATCTCGAACATGGCCATCGAGGCCGGCGGCAAGGCGGGCATCATGGAGGTCGACGACGTGGCGCGCGCCTGGCTCGAGGGCCGCTGCCAGCGCCCGGCGGTCGAGTACCACGCCGACCCGGATGCCGAGTACGCGCGCGTGGTGCGCATCGACGCGGCGGACATCAAGCCGTGCGTGAGCTGGCCGCACCTGCCGAGCAACACGCATCCCGTGAGCGAGAGCACGCACATCGCCATCGACCAGGCGGTCATCGGGAGCTGCACGAACGGCCGCATCGAGGACATGCGTGCCGCCGCCGAGGTGCTGCGCGGCCGCCGCGTGGCCGAGGGCGTGCGCTGCATCGTGATCCCCGCCACGCAGGCGGTGTTCAAGCAGTGCATGGCCGAGGGCCTCGCCGACGTGTTCATCGACGCGGGCTGTGTCTTCTCGACTCCCACGTGCGGGCCGTGCCTGGGTGGGTACATGGGCATCCTCGCGGCGGGCGAGCGCTGCATCTCCACGACGAACCGCAACTTCGTGGGGCGCATGGGCGATCCGACCTCCGAGGTCTACCTCGCGAGCCCGGCCGTGGCCGCCGCGAGCGCCGTCGCCGGCCACATCGCCGCCCCCTCCGCCCTCTGAGTCATTGGGGACGGGTTCATTTGACTCACCGAGTCAATGGGGACGGGTTCAATTGACTCATGTTCGCCCATTCGCCCTTGTTCATAGCAGGAAGTAGGGAGTTCGCCATGCATTTCGAAGGCACGGTTTTCAAATACGGTCGCGACGTGGACACGGACGTCATCATCCCCGCGCGCTACCTCAACAGCTCGGATCACGCGCACCTGGCGGCGCACGCCATGGAGGACCTCGATCCCACGTTCCATGAGCGCGTCCAGCCGGGCGACATCGTGGTGGCCGAGGAAAACTTCGGCTGCGGGTCGAGCCGCGAGCACGCGCCCGTGGCGCTCAAGGCGGCGGGCGTGAGCTGCGTCATCGCCAAGAGCTTCGCGCGCATCTTCTACCGCAACGCCATCAACGTGGGGCTCGCCATCATGGAGTGCCCCGAGGCCGTCGACGCCATCGCGGACGGCGCGCGCGTGGCGGTGGACACCGAGACGGGCACCATCACGAACCTCGACACGGGCGCGACGTTCACCGCCGAGCCCTTCCCGCCGTTCATCGCCGAGATCATCGAGGCGGGCGGCCTGGTGGAGCGCACGAAGCAGCGTTTCGCCCAGACGGCCGATGCAAAATAACCCCAGGGGTATTTTTACATGTTTTTACATGGAGGGGGTTCGCATGCCGCTCGATAACCCGTTCGCATCTGGAGCAAGCTCGAGGAGTTGGAGTTGTAACGTGAGGAAGACCTATCGCATCTGCACGCTGCCGGGAGACGGCATCGGGCCGGAGATCATGGCGGAGGGCAAGAAGGTGCTCGCCGCCGTGGGCAAGCGCTTCGGCGTGGAGTTCGCTTGCGAGGACGCGCTCATCGGCGGCGCGGCCATCGACGCGACGGGCAGCCCGCTGCCCGATGAGACGCTCGATGCGGCGCGCGCATCGGACGCCGTGCTGCTCGCGAGCGTCGGCGGCCCCAAGTGGGACACGACCGACCCCGCGGCGCCTCGCCCCGAGCAGGGGCTGCTCAAGATCCGCAAGGAGCTCGGGCTCTACACGAACCTGCGCCCCGTGCAGATCTTCTCCGCGCTCGCGGGCGCGTCGACGCTGCGCCCGGAGGTCGTGGACGGCGTGGACATGATGATCGTGCGCGAGCTCACGGGCGGCCTGTACTTCGGCCGGCGCGAGCGCTTCTATGACGAGCCGGGGGCGGGCGCGGACGGCAAGCCCGGCCAGCGCGCCTACGATACGCTCGAGTACCGCGAGTACGAGGTGGAACGCATCGCGCGGCAGGCGTTCGAGGCTGCGCGCAAGCGCCGCGGCAAGGTGTCGAGCGTGGACAAGGCCAACGTGCTCGAGACGAGCCGCATGTGGCGCGAGATCGTCCACCGCGTGCACGACGCGGACTACCCGGACGTGGAGCTCGAGGACGTGCTCGTGGACAACGCCGCCATGCAGCTCATCCATCGCCCGGCCACGTTCGACGTCGTGGTGACGGAGAACATGTTCGGCGACATCCTCTCCGACGAGGCCGCGCAGATCACGGGCTCGCTCGGGATGCTCGCGAGCGCGAGTCTGGGCGACGGCGTGGCGCTGTACGAGCCGAGCCACGGCAGCGCGCCGGACATCGCCGGCCAGGGCATCGCGAATCCGCTCGCGCAAATTCTCTCCGTGGAGATGATGCTGCGCTACAGCTTCGACATGGGCGAGGCGGCCGATGCCGTGCGCTCCGCGGTGACGTCCGTGCTCGATGCAGGGCTGCGCACGCGGGACATCGCGGACGCGGAGACGCCTGCGGAGTGCGTGCTCGGCACCGCTGCCATGGGCGATGCCGTGGTGGAGCGCATCTAAGGGCGCATGCATCGGCTCATAGTGCTTCTACGTGGGGCTCTCGCGCAGACGGGAGCCCCGATTCATGACCCCATTTCGGAGGCGATGGGCTATCTGCTCTGCCTATGGATAAGTATGATATGATGTCATATCATATGAGTGAGAGGAGGCCGCCTTGAGCACGATCGGGGTTCATCCAAGGATTGCGCAGCGACATCCGGAGGTTACGCCGGACGATGTCGCCGCCGCGATGCGCGGGATGATCAGCTATCGTCAGCGACCTACCGGCGAATGGCTGGCGGTCGGCCTCGACGGCAGGGGGCGGCTTGTGGAACTGGTCTACCAGTACGACGAGGAGGACGATTTCTTCTTCGTGTTCCATGGTATGACCCCGCCGAGCGGCAAGACGCTCCGCGAGCTAGGATTGGAGAGGTGAGAAGCATGAACGTTTCCGAGTATATGAAGAAGCACGGCCTCACCGACGCCGACCTCGATGCGATGGCCGCGCCCTACGAAAGCGGCGACTACCCGAGCGGGGATGGTGAGGTTTTCACCGGCTCTCACCTCGACGCGGTGGGGAAGCGGCGTGTGACGGTCATCTATGACGCTCGCGACACGCAGCGCGTTGCTGCGATAGCCCGTAGCAGGGGTGTCAAGACCTCCGAGGTCTATCGTGACGCGCTTGCCTACTACCTCGCTGCTCAGGCCTAAGAACACAACGATTCCTCCGAGGAACCAAGGCGGGTCTTGCTTCGCCTCGCCTATGGGCAAAGCCCTCGAGGAATTGCTCAGGATGAAAAACAACAATCTCTTTCCCCATGCGTTCACCTCCGCAACGTGGCGGCTGGCATTCCATGAAGAGCGGGCCTCGGCACCAGGGGGTATCATATGTGTTCGAGAAGAACCTGAAAGGCGAGTACGCTACCGATGGGGGCATGGATTTGAACCCGGCGTTTGCGAAGGTGGAGAATGCGGGCGAGTCTGCTTCCGTCTAAAACCGCCCGCGCGGATCGGCTGCGGAGAAGTCGATGTAGAAGATTTCGACCTCTTCCCGCTCTACATCGACGGCATAGTACAGCGTGAAAGGCGTGTCGGGAATATCGATGTGGCGACAGGGGGCAGGCGGCCGCGCAGCGGGGTAGTCGGGGGCATATACCGCGCCCAGATAGGGGTAATCCTCCAAAAGCTCGACGTATGTCTCGATGCGCTTGAGCACGCGTTCGGAATACACGTGCTCCTCGATAAAGTCGAGGACGCTGTTTGCAAGCGTTACGCGGCACGTCATGCGCGCCAGCCCTTGCGGTCGCGCACGGCGGCAAAGGCATCGGCTGCAGGTGTGGTATCGCCGTTCTGGAAATCCTCGATGCCGCGCAGGATGCCATCGTATACGCGTTGCTCGCGTTCACGCGTTGCCGCTCGTTCTGCGACCATGCGATCGAAGGCGTCCGAGTCCATGATCACCGCGCATGCTTTGCCGTTTTTGGTGAGATACATCGGATTCTGAGAGCGTCTGAGCTCTTCGAGCATGGCATTCGGATTGCGATTGAAATCGGTGAGCGATGCTATGGCTGGCATGCGATCCCCTCTCCATATGCTTGTTCAGCGATTCGAGCTCATGATAGCATGAAATTCACTGAGAATAATATGCCTGTCGCCCGCTCGCTACCCCAGCATCGTCGCGAGCGCGCGCACGATGGCGTCGGCGGCGGCGGAGACCTGCGCGGCGTCTTTGACCTGCAGGATGACCTTGCCGCGGATGCCCAGCTCGGCGATTTCGGCGAAGTAGACGGTGGGGCCGCTGACGACGGGCGACACCGAGGACGCCGCCTCGCGCGCGCAGTCGATGATGCGCTGGGAGAGCGCGTCGGTGCCCGTGAGCTGCGCATCGCGCTTCGCGGCGTCGTCCCCCGTGCTCGTGCGCGGGATGGTGAACGGCACCGTCACGCGGTTCGCCGGCAGCAGGTGCACGAGCGCTGTCGTGGAGATGATGGAGTTGGGGACGATCACCGTCTGCCCCATGCTGTCCTTGATGGTCGTGTGCCGCCACGTCACGTCCTGCACCACGCCGCTCTCGCTCCCCACCTCGATGTTGTCGCCGGGCTTCACGATGCCCATGAGCGTGACCTGCAGCCCGCCGATGAGGTTGGCGAGGGTGTCCTGGAAGCCGAGGGAGACGGCGATACCGCCGACGCCGAGGGCTGCGATGACCGAGCTCGTGTTGATGCCGAAGCACGAATCGAGGATGATGCTCACGCCGATGACCCAGATGATCGCCCGCACGATGTTGGCGATGATGCTCACGGTGGGCAGCGGGCTCTCGTCGCGGCGCAGGACGTGCCGAAGCGCCCGCACGGCGAGCCGCGAGGCGACGAGCGTCGCGATGAAGATGACGCACGCCCAGAAGATGCTTCGGAACAGGGAGCTCTCGAGCAAGCCCTTGACCACGGTGATGATGTCCTGCATGTTGCTCCTCTCGCGTGCGCGAGCGACGAGGGGCGTTCTCGCCAGCCGCTCCGGCTGCGCATGAGCTCGACGCGGCATTCGCGCGCCGCGCATCCTCGTTACCCGTAACGGTCATTCTACCCATCTCACGTTTGTCCTCATGGCGGGATATACTGGGCTCGAGCAGATGAAGACGGAAGGAACGAAGATGGGTGAGCGACGGCAGGAAGCGGCGGCGTGCGCGTATGAAGAGGCGGCGCGGCACGGGCACATGAGCCCCGACCGCATCGAGGTGCGCGGGGCGCGCGTGCACAACCTCAAGAACATCGACGTGGACATCCCGCTCGGCGAGCTCGTGGGCATCGCGGGCGTCTCCGGCTCCGGCAAGAGCTCGCTCGCGCTCGGCACGCTCTATGCGGAGGGGTCGCGCCGCTACCTGGACGCGCTCTCCACCTACACGCGCCGGCGCATCGCGCAGACCGGCCGTGCCACGGTGGACGAGGTGCTCCACGTGCCCGCGGCCCTCGCCCTGCGCCAGCGCCCGGGCATCCCCGGCGTGCACTCGACATTCGGCACCTCGACCGAGCTCCTCAACTACCTGCGGCTTCTGTTCTCGCGCCTGGGGAGCCACGTGTGCCCCAACGGCCACCACGTCCCTCCCAGCATGGACGTGGCGCTCGGCCGGGCGACCGTCTGCCCGGTGTGCGGCGTGGAGTTCATGGAGCCGGGGGCGGAGGACCTCGCCTTCAACAGCGCGGGCGCCTGCCCCACCTGCGGCGGCACGGGTATCGTGCGCACGGTGGACGAGGCGTCGCTCGTGCCCGACGAGTCCATCAGCATCGACGACGGCGCCGTGCTGCCGTGGGGCTCGCTCATGTGGGACCTCATGAAGCAGGTCTGCGGCGCCATGGGCGTGCGCACGGATGTGCCGTTTTGCGAGCTCACGCCCGAGGAGCGCGACATCGTGTTCCACGGCCCCGCGGTGAAGAAGCACATCCTGTACCGGTCCAAGAAGGGTGACGACTTCGCCGAGCTCGACTTCACGTACTTCAACGCCGTCTACACCGTGGAGAACGCGCTTTCCAAGGTGAAGGACGAGAAGGGCTTGGCGCGCGTGAGCCGCTTCCTGCGCGAGGACGTCTGCCCGGATTGCGGCGGCACGCGGCTCTCGCAGGCGGCACGCGGGCCGGTGGTCGACGGCATGAACCTGGGCGACGCCACGCGGATGACGCTCGACGAGCTTGCCCGCTGGGTGCCGCGCGTGCCCGGCCTCATGCCCGTGGAGATGCAGCCCATGGCGCAGTCCATCGTGGCGGAGATGCGCGAGCCCATAGAGCGCCTGCAGCAGCTGGGGCTCGGCTATCTCTCGCTCGACCGCGCGAGCTCGACGCTCTCCACGGGCGAGCGGCAGCGCGTGCAGCTCGCGCGCGCGGTGCGCAACCGCACCTGCGGGGTGCTCTACGTGCTGGACGAGCCGTCGATCGGCCTGCATCCCTCGAACGTCGAGGGGCTGCTGGGCGTGGTGGACGATCTTTTGGACGACGGCAACTCGGTGGTGCTCGTGGACCACGACGTGCGCGTGCTGCGGCGCGCCGACCACCTCATCGAGATCGGCCCGGGGTCGGGTGCGAACGGTGGCCGCGTGATCGCGCAGGGCACGGTCGCGGACGTGGAGGCGAGCCCGGAGACGCGCATCGGCTCCTTCCTGACGGGGAAGCGGCGCGTGCGCACGCGTGAGCGCGCCCGGGCGGACGAGGTGTGCGCGCGCGGTGCGGTGCGGCTTGCGACCGATGCCATCCACACCGTGAAGCCGCTTGAGGTCGAGATTCCGCGCGGACGGCTCGTCGCGGTGACGGGCGTCTCGGGCTCGGGCAAGACCACGCTCGTGCTCGAGAGCCTCATCCCCGCGCTCCGCGCCAGCCAGCATGCGAAGAACCCGGATGCGGCGGTGCCGATGCCCGTGCACGTGCGCTCGTGCGACCCGGGCGGCATCGAGCGCGTGAACCTCATCGACGCGACCCCTATCGGGGCGAACGTGCGCTCCACGGTGGCGACGTACTCGGGCGTCATGGACGACCTGCGCCGCGCCTTCGCGAAGACCCCCGACGCGCGTGAGCGCGGCCTCAAGGCGGGCGCGTTCTCCTACAACACCGGGTCGCTGCGCTGTCCCACCTGCGACGGCACGGGGCAGATCTCGCTCGACGTGCAGTTCCTGCCCGACGTGGACATCCCGTGCCCGGATTGCGGGGGCTCGCGCTACGCCCCGGAAGCGCGCGCGGTGCATCTCGCGGGCGACATCAGCCTGCCGGAGCTGCTGGGCTACACCGTGGACCAGGCGCTCGAGGCGCTCGGGGAGACGCGGCTCACGTCCGCGAAGACGAAGCTCGGCATCCTGCGCGACCTCGGCCTGGGATACCTCACCCTGGGAGAGGCCACGCCGGTGCTTTCCGGCGGCGAGGCACAGCGCCTCAAGCTCGCGAGCGAGCTCACGCGCAACCAGGAGAACGCGCTCTTCGTGTTCGACGAGCCCACGATCGGCCTGCACCCGCTCGACGTGGAGGTGCTGCTCGGCGTGCTGCAGCGGCTCATCGACAACGGCGCCACGGTGGTGGTGATCGAGCACGACCTGGACATGATCGTCAACGCGGACTACGTGATCGACCTGGGCCCCGGCGGCGGGGAAGCGGGCGGGCGCATCGTCGCGGCGGGCACGCCCGAGGAGGTCGCCGCCTGCGCGGAGAGCGTCACCGGCCGCTACATCGCCGAGGAACTGTCCTGATAGATTCGTTGGGAGGGGGGTTGGTTGGGGACGTGTTCCTTTCAACCTTTTTTTCGCTGGCCTACGGATGAATGGGTTGAAAGGAACACGTCCCCAACCAACCCCTCGACAGGTACAATGTTCAGGTTGCATGCATGGTAGATCCAAGGAAGGAAGAGCATGATCAAGGACATCGTGAAGGATAGGGACTTCCTGAGCCAGCCGGCCGAGCCCGCGACCGCCGACGACGCCGAGGTCGCGCAGGATCTTCGCGACACCATCGAGTCGCTCGAGGATTGCGTCTGCCTCGCGGCGAACCAGATCGGCTCGCGCAAGGCGGTCATCGCCTACGAGGACAACGGCCGCATCGCCGTGATGTTCAACCCCAAGATCAAGATGGCCGCGCAGCCCTACCGCGTGCAGGAGAGCTGTCTTTCGCTCGAAGAGGTGAGCGAGGTGAAGCGCTTCCAGATGATCTCCGTGGGCTACCAGGTCATCTCGAACGGCAAGCTCGTGAGCCGCACGAAGCGCCTTTCCGGTTGGACGGCCGAGCTCGTACAGCACGGCATCGACCACTGCGCCGGCAAGCTCGTCTAGCACGGCCGCGGGGAGGGGAGCACGGGATGACGGAGGCGGAGCTGCGCGCCGCGCAGGAGCTCATCGAGTTCATCGAGGCCTGCCCGAGCGCGTTCCACGCGGCGGCGACGGCATGCGCGCGCCTGGAGGCGGCGGGTTTCACGCGCCTGCGCGAGGGCGATGCCTGGGAGGTCGCGCCCGGCGGCCGCTATTTCGTCGAGCGCAACGGCTCGAGCGTCATCGCCTTCGCGGTGGGCGCGCACGCCGCGGAGCCCGACCGGTTCCACTTTCAGATCACCGCCGCACATGGTGATTCGCCCACGTTCAAACTGAAGGCCGCGCCCGAGCTCGGCGGCGAGGCGGGCTACCGGCGCCTCTCGGTCGAGGCGTACGGCGGCATGCTCGACTACACCTGGTTCGACCGGCCGCTCTCTATCGCCGGGCGCGTGCTCGTGCGCACGGGCGCCGACCAGGACGCGGATGCCCCCGCGGGCGTGGAGAGTCGCCTCATCGCGCCCGACCGCGACCTCGCGCTCATCCCGAGCCTCGCTATCCACCTCGACCACAGCCAGAACAAGGCCTTCTCGCCGAACCGCGCCCGCGACCTCTTCCCGCTCATCTCGGCGGGCGAGCTCGACGAGGGCGCGTTCGTGGAGCTCATCGCCCATGAGGCGGGGGTCGCTGCGACCGATGTGCTCGGCTTCGACCTCTTCTTGGTGAACCGCGTGCCCGGGCGCGTGTGGGGCGCGGCGGACGAGTTCGTCTCCGCGCCGCGCATCGACGACCTCATGTGCGTCTTCACCTCCCTTCGCGCGTTCCTCGCCGCCCGCAACGACGCGGCGGTGCGCGTCTGGTGCTGCTTCGATAACGAGGAGGTGGGGTCGAACACCAAGCAGGGCGCGATGTCGACCTTCCTGCCGGACACGCTTGCGCGCCTCGCCGCGTCGCTCGGCCGCACGCCCGAGGAGTACCGCCGCGCGCTCGCGAAGTCCATGCTCGTGAGCTGCGACAACGCGCATGCGGTGCATCCCAACCGGCCGGACGCGTGCGACCCGTCGAACCGCTGCCGCATGAACGGGGGCATCGTCGTCAAGGAGGCGGCGAACCAGCATTACTGCACCGATGCGTTCAGCCGCGCGGTGTTCATGGCCATCTGCGAGCGCGCGGGCGTCTCCGTGCAGGCCTATGCGAACCGCAGCGACATGGCGGGCGGCTCGACCCTGGGCAACCTGTCGAACATCCAGGCGAGCATGCACGGCGTGGACGTGGGCTGCGCGCAGCTCGCCATGCATTCCGCCTATGAGACGGCGGGTGCGCGCGACGTGCTGCTCGCGGAACGCGCGCTGCAAGCGTTTTTCGAGGCGGACCTGCGCATCGACGGGGCGCACGCCGCCGCGCTGTAGCTGCGCCTTGGCGGAGAAGCCCCCGCTTCTGTGCACGGCATGGAGGGCGATTAACGGCTGCACGCGCGGGGTATCCCTGCTGTGCCGCCATGGTGCAGTCTGATCGAAGGCACCGCTTCGCGCGGCGGGAAAGGAGCGAGCCCGATGGGCGATACGCAGGTAGGTTGGACGAAGCACATACCCACCCCGCAGCCTTCCGCGCCGGGGAACCCCATGCCTGGGGACGCCCCCTCGTCGGTCGAGGAGCGGTTCGTGCGGCTCGAGCGCACGGCGCGCCGCGGCAAGATCGCCACGGCGGTGCTCGCGGGCGTCGCGGTGGTGCTCATCGTGGTCGTCGTCGTGCTCGCGAACGAGCTCGTGTCGCAGCGCTCGCTCGTATCCGAAGCCCTGAGTGCGGCGCAGCAGAGCCAGCAGGCGACCGGTGGCCAGACAAGCGACGACGATGCGATCGATGCCATCACGCCGAGCACGGACGATAAGGACGCCACGGATGACGATGCCGCCGTGGACGACGATGCCTCAGATGAGGACGTGCTGCGCGCGGCGGATCTTTCGGACATCCTGAACGAGAAGTGGTCGAACGCCCAGCGCATCCTCGAGGCGCGCGGCATCGATCTCGCCGACCTCGTGATCGTGACCGATGACGGCGGCATGGTGTTCGATCCGGGCAATTGGACGGTCGTGCTCGTGACCGATCTGGACGAGCCCGGCAAAGTGGCCGTGCACCTCCGGCACGACATCGACTGGTGGTTCTAACGCCGTCGGTAAACACGGACAAAACGATGCGCCGGGAGTGTATGGCCCCCGGCAGTTCCAGGGTATAACTCCCCCAATTCGCTGCACCGCCGCCTGGCGGTATCTACCGGGAGGGAGTCCCCATGAAGTGCCCTGTATGCAAGGACGTCACGCTGCTCATGAGCGAGAAGAACGGTGTCGAGATCGACTACTGCCCGGAGTGCCGCGGCATCTGGCTCGACCGTGGCGAGCTCGATAAGATCGTCGACCGTGCCCGCGGGGCGCGCGCCGACTACCGCGATGACGATCGCCGCGAGTACCGGGACGAGCGCTACGACGATCGTCGCTACGACGAGAAACGCTATCGCGAGCACAAGAAAAAGAAGAGCCCCATGTCCGCGCTCGGGGACATCATGGAGATCTTCGGCGGGGAATAGACGGGCTGCCGGGCGACGGAGCGGGGCGCGAGCCCACTCAGCGCCGCACCCTGAGCGCCTGCAAGCGCGTTTTCAACTCGGGATCGATCCGGCGGGATTCGCGCGCCTTCTGGAGCGACGCGTTGTGCGTCCATGCATCGATGATGGTCGACCCGTCCGCCCGGCGCTCCTCGAAGAGCGGCAGGGTCGCTTCGGGCTGCTTGATGAGGGCATAGGAGAAGTACCACGCCCGCGCCATGTTGACGTAGTATTCCGGCCGCGCGATGGCGGCGACCCACCGGAGCTGCTCGGGTTCGAAAGCGTCGCCGAGGTAGAGCTCCATGAGCTGGGTCACGGCGAAGCGCACGAGGTACTCCGTGCCGCCGCCCGTCGCGCGCATCCATGCATTGAGCCGCTCGAGCACGCGGGGAAGGTCGCGCTTGAACGCGGGCACGCGGATGAGGTCTGAGGTCGCCCAGTTGTCGACGGCAGGCAGGAACGCCTCGAGCAGCGAGAACGCCTCCTCCACGGTGCCCGCGGCGTGTCCGATGAGCTCGGCATGGAGGTTCATCTCGTCGTACGTGCCGTGGGGAAGCGGCTGGTCCAGGAAGGCGAGCGCCTCGGCGCGCCGGTCGCGCCAGAGCGCACGGGCGAACTTCCGCAGCGCGGGTATGCGCACGCCGAGGATCCGGTCGGGCGCGACCGTGGGCACGAGCTTCGCCTGGAAGTCCCGGTATGCGGGGTCTGCGATCGCTTCGAGCCCTGCACGTATGTCCATAGTGCCTCCTTAGCTGTCGAGGCTACAAGAAAAGGCGCGGGAGCGCGCGGGGCACAGCGACCCACCGCACTCCCGCGCCTTCAAACGCTTGCGCTCCAACCGGTCTAATTGAGCAGCATGCGGTCGTTCGCGAGCTCGCCGCCCGAGACCTCCTCGAACTTCTGCAGCAGGTCGCCCACGGTGAGCGCCGCCTTCTCCGCGCCCCGGACATCGTAGATGATGCGCCCCTCGTGCATCATGATGAGGCGGTTGCCCAGGCGGATGGCGTCGTTCATGTTGTGCGTGACCATGAGCGTGGTGAGGTTGTGCTCGGCCACGATCTTCTCGGTGAGCTCGAGCACCTTCGCGGCGGTCTTGGGGTCGAGCGCCGCGGTGTGCTCGTCGAGCAGCAGCAGCTTGGGCTCCACAAGGGTCGCCATGAGCAGGGTGAGCGCCTGGCGCTGGCCGCCGGAGAGCAGGCCGACCTTGCTCGTGAGGCGCTTCTCGAGCCCGAGCCCGAGTTCGCGCAGGCGATCGGCGTACCCCTCCTTCTCGGCGCGCGTCACGCCCCAGGCGAGCGTGCGGGTCTTGCCGCGGCGGCGCGCCATGGCGAGGTTCTCGACTATCTGCATGTCGGCGGCCGTGCCCATCATGGGATCCTGGAACACGCGGCCCAGGTAGCGGGCGCGCGCGGGCTCGGAGAGCCGGGAGATGTTCTTGCCGTCGAGGGTGATGGTGCCCGCGTCGATGGGGTACACGCCGGCGATCATGTTCATGAGCGTCGACTTGCCCGCGCCGTTGCCGCCGATGACGGTGACGAAGTCGCCGGCCGCGAGGTGCAGGTTGCAGTCGATGAGCGCGCGCTTCTCGTTGACGGTGCCCGCATTGAACGTCTTGGAGACGCCGTTCATGGTCAGCATGGGTTATCGCCCCCCGTTCGAGGAATCGGCCGCGCCGCTCGCGGGCGACGCTTTGAGGGCGCGCGCGTACGAGCGCCTGAGCTGGTAGCGCTCCCAGACCACCGGAATGCAGAGGGCGAGCGCCACGATGACGGCCGAGATGAGCTTCATGTCGTTCGCGTCCATGCCCATCTGGAGCACGATGGCGCGGATGAGGAAGTACACGATCGAGCCGACCACCGCGGCGGTGAGGCGGCTGCCGAAGGAGCGGAGCTTGCCGGGGGTGAGGCGGCCGAGCACCTCGCCGATCACGATGGCGGCGAGGCCGATCACGATGGCGCCCGTGCCCATGCCGATATCCGCGTAGCTCTGGCTCTCGCACACGAGGCCGCCGGAGAGGCCCACGAGGCCGTTGGAAAGGGTGAGGGCGATCATCTTCGTGACCTTGGTGTTCACGCCGAGCGCCCGCACCATGGCCTCGTTGTTGCCGGTGGCGCGGCACGCCGAGCCGATCTCGGTGCCGAAGAACCAGTAGAGGCCGGCGATGAGGATGACCGCGAAGACGAGGCCGATGAGGATCGAGGCCACGTTCTGCGGCAGCCCGGTGGCGTCGGTGACGGTGGAGAAGAGCGTGTCCACGCGCAGAAGCGGCGTGTTCGACTTGCCCATGATGCGCAGGTTCACCGACCACAGGGCGATCTGCGTGAGGATGCCCGCGAGGATGGCGGGAATCTCGAACACCGTGTGGAGGAAGCCCGTCACGGCGCCCGCCACCATGCCGGCGAGCATCGCGGCGAAGATGGCGAGGACGGGGTTGACCCCGCCCACGACGAGCACCGCGCACACGGCGCCGCCGAGCGCGAAGCTGCCGTCCACGGTGAGGTCCGCGATGTCGAGCAGCTTATAGGTGATATAGACGCCAAGGACCATGACGCCCCAGAGAATGCCTTGCGAGACGGCACCAAGCATGGCGAGCCCCATGAGCTTCTCCCTCCTCTATTGCCAAACGAACCCCGATGGGCGCGCCCACCGGGGTCGATGCAAGTACTTCTTGCATAAAATACGCCGAAAGTGTATCACGTTGCGCATGAAATGCCACCCAAGGCGCCTTCTGTAATGGTTCAGAAACGCGCAAGGGCTGCTCAAGGGCACATCCTGCCAAAGTAAAATAACCCCAGCGACTTTTTTACATCTGCGCGCGCGGTGGCGCGGTCGATGTCAAAGAGTCGCTGGGGCAATGGCGCGTGCGCAGCGGATGCGCGGCGGATGTAAAAAAGTCGCTGGGGTAAATTTACATCACGCGGAGACGTCCTCGGCGCCCTGCTCGACGATCGCGGAGACGTCGATGCCGAGCTCGTCGGCCGTTTCCTGGTTATACACGAGGTCGCACTCATCGGCGCTCATGGTTTCGATGGGCATCTCAGCGGGGTCTGCGTCCTCGGTGAGGATCTGGACGGCCATCTCGCCCGCGCGGTAGCCCAGCTCGTAGTAGTTGATGCTCACGGACGCGAGGCCACCCGCCTCGACCATGCCCACTTCGCCGCAGATTGTGGGGACGCCGGCGGCGTTCGCGATGCTCGCCACCTGCGTCATGGCGGCGGCGATGGTGTTGTCGGTGGGGGTGTAGACGGCGTCGACCTGACCGACCATCGATTCCACGACGGACTGGATCTCGTTCGAACTCGAAACGGTGTAGCGCTCGTGCGCGATGCCGGCCGCGTCGAGCTCCTCCTCCGCGAGCGCGATCTGGATCTCGGAGTTGCTCTCGGCGGTGCAGAAGAGCAGGCCGACGTTCGACGCGTCGGGCACAAGCTGCTGGAGCAGGGCGATCTGGTCGGCGACCGGGTTCATGTCGGAGGTGCCGGTGAGGTTGCCGCCGGGGGCATCGTTCGAATCGACGAGGCCGGAGGCCGCGAAGTCGGTGATGGCGGTGCCGACGATGGGGATATCGCTCGTCGCGCCGAGGGCGGCCTGTGCAGCCGGTGTGGCGATGGCCAGGATAAGATCGCTGCCGTCGTTCACGAAGGTCTGGGCGATGGTCTGGCAGGCGTTCTGGTCGTTCGAGGCGTTCTGCTGGTCGGCGTCGTAGGAGATGCCGGAGTCATCGAGCGCGGCGATGAAGCCCTCGTTGGCCGCATCGAGCGCGGCGTGCTGCGTGAGCTGCAGGATGCCGATCTTGTACGTCGTGCCGGAGGCGGCTCCCGAACCGGCCGCGTCGGCGTTGTCCTCTCCGGAGCAGCCGGCGATGCCGAGCGTGCCGAGTGCGAGCGCTCCAGCGCCCGCGAGGCCGGCTGCGAAGCTGCGACGGCTGATGTTCGTGTGTTCCATGACGGTCTCCTTTTCCATGTGCGGTGCAGGAACGGTCCGGGTGGGGTGCCGACCTCACCCGGGAAGCTAGACGATCTTCGGGTTATCGAGGATGCCGAGGTCGACACCGCAGGCATCGGCGGATGCCTGGTTGGCGATGAGCGTGCACTCGCTCGCGTCGAGGTACTCGATGGGCATGTCCGCCGGGTTCTCGCCCTCGGTGAGGATGCGGACCGCCATCTCGCCCGCCTTGTGGCCGAGGTCGACGTAGTTGATGCTGTAAGAAGCGGTGCCGCCGTCCTCGACCATGGTGTCGCAGCCCACGATCACGGGCACGCCCGCCTCGTCGGCGATGGAGGAGACCTGCGCCATGGCGGCCGCGATGGTGTTATCCGTAGGGGCGTAGATGGCGTCGACCTTGCCCACGGCGGTCTCCACGACGGACTGGATCTCGTTCGAGCTCGAGACGGTGAACTCCTCATAGGGGAGGTCGTAGCCATCGAGCGCCTCCTTGGCGAGGTCGACCTGGATGGTGGAGTTGCTCTCGGCCGTGCAGTAGAGGATGCCCGCGGTCTTGCAGTCGGGGACGAGCTTGACGAGCAGGTCGATCTGATCGGAGACGGGGGTGAGGTCGGAGCTGCCGGTGACGTTGCCGCCGGGGGCGTCGTTCGAGCTCACGAGGCCCACGGACTCGAAGTCGGTGATGGCCGAGCCCACGATGGGGATCTCCGACGTCGCGGCGGCGACCGCCTGGGCGGCTGGGGTGCCGATGGCGAAGATGAGGTCGCTGCCATCGTTCACGAACGTTTGCGCGATGGTCTGGCAGGCCGTCTGGTCGTTCGAGGCGTTCTGCTGGTCGGCGTCGTAGGAGATGCCCGCCTCGTCGAGCGCCTTGATGAAGCCCTCGTTCGTCTGATCGAGCGCCGCATGCTGCGTGAGCTGCAGGACGCCGATCTTATAGGTCTTGCCGTCCGAAGCGGACGCGCTCCCCGCGGAGCCGTCCTCCTTCGTGTCCTCGCTACCGCATGCAGCGAGCGGCAGCGCGCTGGCGGCGGCGAGGGTGGCGATGAGGCCGCGACGACTGATTGATGGCTGATACATGGCTTCCTCCGATAACGCGGGGCGGGCACCGTTTGCTGCCCGCCGTCGATATGATGGAATTGGCCCCGATAGGGTCAGGTTCCCCCATCATAGCGACCGCCCCTCGCGAACCCCGAGGGCGCACGCTACGTCACTAACTCTTAACGTAGGGCGCCGGCGCGGAGTCCGTTGCAGCCTGGCCGGGTGCGATGCGCAGGTCGCCCTGGCCGTCGATGCAGGAGAGGTTGGCCAGGCGGTCGAGTCTGAGCGTGCGCGCGACGGCCACGAACCCGATCTCCATGTCGAGCGAGGTGCCCTGGACGAACACCTCCCCATGGGATTCGTACAGACCCGTCGGCTGCATGCGCTGGCGCTTGCCAAAGCCCCGGGGCGGGTCGGACGGGTGCGCGGGCGAGCGGTGGCGCGAGCCGCGATCCGGCACAAGCACCTCGCGCGCGAGCTCGAAGGCGATGGGGGCGTCCTCTGCGATCGCGTGCCGTACGAGCGCCTCGGGGCTGTCGACGTAGAAGCGCCTCTCCGTGCCCTCGCGCTTCGATGCAGGGCAGCCTGCGGGTGCGGGCTCGTCCGGGGCCTTCGGCGCGAGCGCGGCGCGCTGGGTCGGGGAGGCGAAGTGCAGGATACGCTCGATGAGGTGCCTGCGCTGGGCGGGGCTCAGCAGGCGGCTGCTCGCGAGGGCGCGCACGGCGAGCTCCGCGTCGCGGTCGCCGAGCGGGTGCTCCACGAGGGCGTAGCCGCGGCGCCCGCGGGTGATGATCTTGAAGCCCGCGGCGCGCAGCGTGTCGATGGAGGAGCGCACCGCGCCGCGGCTCGCCGTGAGCACCGGGGTGCCGGGGTCGTCGGGTGCCGCGAGCAGCGCCCTGATGCGGTCGGTGGTGATGCCGTGGTGCGCGTCGGTGCGCTCCTCGAGGATGTTCAGGATGAAAAGCGTCCTGAGGACGCCCATCGAGACGCGGCCGTGTGGTCCGCCCGTGCGGTCGGCTGCGTCCTCAGGCTCACTCGCGCCGCCGAGCGCCCCGTCGGAGTCGCGCTCCGTGCCGGGAATCTCCGCATCTTCCCCCTGCAGGCGACCTTCGTCCTCGGGAACCGTCCGACCCATGGTTGTTCGCATGATGACCCCTTTCGCGCGCTCGATGCAGCGAGGGTAGTCGAAGCGGCGTCCTAAACCGAAACCGCCCGCCGGACGGTGCGTTCCCGTCGGCGGGCGGTGGGCGGTTTTCTCAACATGGCACGAATCTCGCATGCCCCTGGCAGCTGTCGGATTCGTGCAAGGTCGGCGGGGTGGTTAGAACTCGGCGTTCCCCACCGTGCGCGGGTGCGGGATGACGTCGCGGATGTTGCCCACGCCCGTGAGGTACATCACGAGGCGCTCGAAGCCCAGGCCGAAGCCCGCGTGCGGGCAGGTGCCGTAGCGGCGCAGGTCGAGGTAGTACCGGTACTGGCTCGCGTCCATGCCCAGCTCGGCGATGCGGCGCTCGAGCACGTCGGGCCGCTCCTCGCGCTGGCTGCCGCCGATGATCTCGCCGATGCCCGGCACGAGGCAGTCGGCGGCGGCGACGGTCTTGCCGTCGTCGTTCAGGCGCATGTAGAAGGCCTTGATCTCGGTCGGGTAGTCCGTCACGAACGTCGGGCGCTTGAAGTGCTGCTCGGTGAGGTAGCGCTCATGCTCGGTCTGCAGGTCGATGCCCCAGCTCACGGGGTAGTCGAAGGCGTGCCCGTCGGCCACGGCGCGCTCCAGGATCTGAACAGCCTCGGTGTAGGTCACGCGCGCGAAGTCGGAGCTCGCCACGTGCTCGAGGCGGTCGATGAGGCCCTTGTCCACGAACTTGTTGAGCATGCCGAGCTCGTCCGGGCAGCGCTCCTGCACGTCGCGGATGACGTACTTCAGCATGGCCTCGGCCAGGTTCATGTCGTCCTCGAGGTCGGCGAAGGCGATCTCGGGCTCGATCATCCAGAACTCGGCGGCGTGGCGCGTGGTGTTGGAGTTCTCGGCGCGGAACGTCGGGCCGAAGGTGTAGACGTCGCCGAAGGCCATGGCGAAGTTCTCGGCGTTGAGCTGCCCCGAGACGGTGAGCGACGCGGGCTTGCCGAAGAAGTCCTGGCTCCAGTCCACCTCGCCGGCGGTGAGCGCGCCATCCGAGGCGGCGGCCTGCTCCGCGCTCACGAGCGGCGGGTTCGCGGGGTCGATGGTGGTGACGCGGAACATCTCGCCGGCGCCCTCGCAGTCCGAGGTCGTGATGATGGGCGTGTTCACGTACACGAAGCCGCGCTCCTGGAAGAAGCGGTGGATGGCCGCGGCGGCAACGGAGCGGATGCGGAACACGGCGCGGAAGAGGTTCGTGCGCGGGCGCAGGTGCTGCTGGGTGCGCAGGAACTCGACCGTGGCGCGCTTCTTCTGAAGCGGGTAGTCCGGCGCGGAGGGACCCACGACCTCGATGGACTCCGCCGTGAGCTCGAAGGGCTGCGGCGCGTCCGGGGTGAGCTTGAGGGTGCCCGTCGCGGAGATGGCGGCCGAGACGTTCTGATGTGCGATGTCGTCGTAGTTGGCGAGCGTCTCGCGGTTCATGACGATCTGCAGGTCGCGGAAGCAGCTGCCGTCGTTCACGGTGACGAAGCCGAAGTTCTTCATGTCGCGGACGGACTTGATCCAACCGGCGACGGTGACGGTGCTGCCCCCCAGCTCCTCGGCCTGGGCGTAGAGCTGGGCGATCTTGGTGCGGTTCATGTGGTGCTCCCTCGGTACCTTCTGTGCACATGCAACCTTCTCATAATAGCAGCTACCGCCGATAACGAGTCAATGGGGAC
>NZ_CAPF01000066.1:0-3193 GCF_000321165.1 Enorma timonensis | reverse complement strand
AATGCAAACAGAAGGGGTTCCTTAGCGAGGACGCTAAATGCGGCGAGATTGCAGACCAAATTTGGGATGTGTTCGTGAAATACGGAATTATCGGTGATTATAGAGATTACTATCTTTCTCAATTTAGGCGCGAGCGCCAAATTGAGATTAAAAATTCCTGCCGTTACGTCGGTAAGTCACGTAAAGAAGAATGGGATACCTGGATTGAGTGTCCGACTGAACCGGTTTTTATCGCACTTTCTTACCTGCAATTGCTTAAAGACCCCGCGGTTGAATTGGCGGAGCGTCGTGAACCGCTCAGGAAGGTCGTACAGGACAGGGGAATTAAAAAACTGTATCACTTCACCCAGGCGAGGAACCTTGACAGCATCTTCGAGCATGGGATTCTGTCCAGGAATGAGATTTACAGCCTCGGGATCGATGCCGCCGTCAATGATAACGAGCGGTGGGATAGGCGCACCAATGGCGTCTCTGTGTCCATTTCCGGGCCAAATTACCAGATGCTCTATGCTCTTAAGATAGGCAAGAAAAACCGCGGCGAGACCTGCCCGGGAGATACGTATGTCCTGCTGGAGCTCGATCCGAGCCTGCTGTACGAGCTCGATTGTGCCTTCTATCCTACGAATGCTGCGAGCAACCGGGTTCGCCATGACAGTAAAACGGACTTCAAAAGCGCGCAGGCGCTGGACAACATGTTTGCAGACGGTGTGCGGTGCCCGGCGGGAACATACTCCCGTGCCAAGTGGGGTTTGAACCCTTGGGAAACCAGCGATCCCCAGGCAGAGGTTATGGTGTTCGAAAAGATTCCTGCCCACTACATAAAATGTGTGCTCTTCGAAACAGAAGAGATGGACTATGAATATTCTAGGTGGGTTACAAACCGTAGCCACATTCCATTCAAAAATCTTTTGTACGACGATATGCCGTTCAAGCCACGTCGCGATTACTCCGACTGGAGTAAGGGCATGAACGCATACGACGATGAGATGTGGTAAGGCGGTTCGACATGGCAGTCAGGCCGGTATTCACCGTTTCGCTCGACGAGCGCCTCTGCGTGAAGAGGGATGTCGAGTTCACGTTCTACAGCGGCTTCTCAGGCGCGCAGAAGAAGCGCTGCGTCCGGAGCCTCCATCAGGCGTATCTGGAGGAGGCTCCGGGCGCCCGGGTGCTGGAGGTGTCCAGCCGCTCCGAGGAGGAGCTGGGCGTGCGCTTGAGTGCTTTCAACCTCATGATGACCTGGGGGAACGGCGCACGCATCTCCGTCGAGTCTGCCTTTCAGGGTAGCAAGGTGTTCGAACAGGGCGGGCCGTACCGCGACCTATGGGGCAAGTCCTCACGGGATGCCAAGCGCGATCCGCGTCTCCGCTCGAGCGGCAGCGTCGTGGGCTTCCAGTTCGGTGACAAGCGCTTCGCCTGCGAGCCCAAGACCTTCTTCTACGACTGGCTCTACATCCACACGCTCGCCCAGGAGGGAAATGCCGCCCTCGCCGAAGGGATACTCGCCTACGACGCGTTTACCGACATCGAGTTCAACCCCAAGCGATCAATCAATTGCCAGGCAGAGGCGGCGGCGATCTTCGTCTCGCTATCCCGGCAGGGGTTGCTGCGGGACGCCTTGGAATCCGAGGACGGTTTCCGCGAGATCGTGTTCCAGGGGGTGGCAAGCGAGACGGCCGCTGATCCCGCAGGTGGACAGGGGCATCTCTTCTAGACCAGGCATGGCGCGACGCGTGTCGTGTTAAAATCAATATAATCATTGAAATTAATGATTCGGAGGTGCCGCATGGTCACGATGATGAGCACGAAACTCACGAAGGGCGGGCAAACGACCGTCCCCAAGGAGGTACGGACGGCTCTGGGCATTGCGGACGGCGCGCGCGTGTACTGGTCATTCGACGGGCGGCGCGCCTGGGTGTCCGCCGTGCCGACGGATCCGCTCGAGGTGACGGACGGGGGGGACTTCCGCGCCCGGCTCGCAGAGGCTGAGGCCGACGTCGCCGCCAGCCGCGTGAGGCCGGCGCGGGACGTCGCGGGCGATTTGGGTGCGAGGTACGGTCTTGCATAGATACGAGATCTTGGCAACAAGGCGCTTCGAGGATGATCTAGACACCGCTCTCAGCTGGAGGCTCCGCGAAGTCGGACGCTCGAGTGCCGCCAGGCTCTACAGCACGTACCTCTCGAAGCTCGACACGCTGGAAACCTTTCCGCTCCTGGGCGGGCGCGTGGAGGGCTCCGAGTACCGCTGTACGGCGATTGGGGGTTACATCGCGGTCTACTCCGTTGATGAAGCGGCGCGCGTGGTCACGCTCATGCGTCTCTTTCATATGTCGGCCGACTGGCGTGCGCGACTGCTCGCAGATGAGATTGAAGACCGGCCTAATTAGCAAAGCGAGCTCCCTGCTCGAACTGGTTTCGGCACTGCGCCCGAATGAAAGCTGCCGTTTCGAATCGGCCGCGCATTCGGGCGCATCAAGTTCAAGTTCTGTCTTATAAGAGGCCGGGGAGCGCATCACGATTCCGCATTTCACAATCAAATATTCCAACACGCGAGTATCAGTATTTGAACAGTGGGCGGAGCGCCGCCCCAGCACAGAGAGGAGCATCATGCTCGACACGCTCTATCCTGGCTTCGTGAACATGCAACCCGGCCGTGGTGTCATCGGACTGCACCCCCGCGAGGCGGCCTTCGTCCAGCGCGTGCTCGACGACGACCAAAAGTTCTTCGGAGCCGCCGGTTACACCCGCCGCGAGCTTCCCGCAGGCTCGCTCGATCCTGCGGGCATCGCCCTGCGCGCCTGCCAAACGAAGCGCACGCGCGAGGCATACAGGGACGAGCCCATCATCGCTTTCGAGGCACCCTATGACCAGGACGAATGCGACGACATCATGCGGGAGATGTACCAGATGCCCATGATGTCCTGCTGGGCGCAGCACCTGGAACACGACCTCGGGTACGCGATCGGGGTGCCAAGCCCCGAGCTCACCGCATTCGCCAAGCTGCCCGAGACACCGACCACAGGTCACATCTACGGCGAATCCGAGACCATTGCCTATGTGGCCTGGATGCTCGCCGAAAAGCTCGGCATTAACGCATCCTGGCGCCACCAGCTGACACCAGACGAGCGCATCGCCGCAGAACGCCTCATCGCCGAGTCACACAAGCAGACCAACGGCTATCATGTTGACGACTATA